>JACSRQ010000017.1 GCA_014879675.1 Ignavibacteria bacterium | reverse complement strand
CGGTAGCTCAGTGGTAGAGCATCTCCCTTTTAAGGAGAGGGTCGGAGGTTCGAGACCTCCCCGGCTCACTGTTTTTTTTAAGTTTTTTTTTAGTATATTTGTTAAAGTGTAGTTCCCGCATTTGCTGGAATGTTTTAAAGGGCGTTGATTTTTGTAGTATTTAACGCTTGAATTTTATTACTTAGAAAGGAGGAGAAGCCCGAATGCAGAAAGGTAAAGTAAAATGGTTTAATGCTGATAAAGGATTTGGTTTCATAACTGGAAATGATGGAAAGGACGTATTCGTGCATTTCAAGTCAATAGTCGGTGATGGTTACAGATCACTCGAGGACGGACAGGAAGTTGAATATGAGGTTGAAGAGACCGAAAAAGGTCTACAGGCAAGAAACGTCACTAAAGCATAAATTGTCTTAGTACACGAGAATATATTCACATGCAAACCCCGCTTAACGGCGGGGTTATTTTTTTGTATCAATCCCTCTTTTAACTTTCACTCCCGAAACGAATTCGAGCGGTAAACATTCAATCGAGCCCTTGAGAGATCAGTACTAACCCTGCATCATCAAAAATCACATTTTTCACTACACGAAAATTATCAAAATTTCATAGCTTTTCCACCAATGAGTCCTAACTCCCTTTAATTCACGTAATCACGTTATGACAGTTATACAACAAAACTGTTAATTTTGATACGTGAATGAATAACTTAACAGGAAAAAATATCATGAAAGCAACTCTTATAGCTCTCTTCGCCCTCTTTTTTACAACATCATTTTTTGCAGGTGAGCATTACACCGGCGGTAATCCGCGTTACGATAAATGGATGGATCCTTCATATTTCAGGGGGTACAACGTATTATATGAATCACCCAAATCACTTCAGGATTTTATAGATTTCAAAAATTACGGCGGCAATGTCTTCCATATACAGCCTGACGGCTTCCTGGCGGTTGACCCGCCTTACGATCCTGTACAGGCTAACATAGACGGCTGTGACATGCTTGTGAATCTTTGCAGGCAGGCTGGTATCCATTACGTTATCGGAATGCGTTCAGGTCCGGGGGCATACGATACCTTCGATGAATCGCAGGGTACGGTTGGCGAATCAAGGATTTGGAATGACGGCAATACCGTTGAGCAGGATCTTTATGCAGAGATGCTTAGAATGATCGTAATGAAATACGGCCACGATACTTTGTTCGTTGGATTGAATATGGTTATTGAGCCCAGGCCAAAGGTCAGGGTTATACCAGCCAATACATCAGCAAACTACAAGTTTTTCCTTGAGAATGTTTATAACATTCACATGGATAGAGTTTACCAGAAGTGGGTTACAAAGATCAGGCAGATCAATACTGAAGTGCCGATAATCGCGGAGAGTTTCGGTTATTCAACACCGGAATTATTCCCGGCATATGTTGTGAATGATCCGTACATAATTTACTCGGCACATAATTACCAGCCGGTTGAGTATTCAAAGGCAACACCATCATTTTCGAAAACCTATCCGGGCGTTTATTGGAATCTCTCGACACTTTCGCAGGTGATGTATGACGCGGAGTTCATGCGCCGTACAGTGTTTGCAAAGCTGCGCGATTTCCAGCTGCAGACTGAAGCTCCCGTATTCATAGGTGAGATGGGTATGTATAAAACACAAAACGGTTCGGCAGAATACATCGGCGACATATTGAATATCTGTAAAGATTACGGATGGCATTATGCATTCTGGGATTGGCGCAGGGGACCTTCGGAAGACTGGAACCTGGAGAAATTCACAGATGAAGATAACGCAACATGGAAGACTGTTCTCGCTAATTTCCATGCACCGCCTGTACCAAATCCGCTTCTGCCAATAAATGGCGGCAATGCACCGTTGAATCCTGCATTCATATGGGATTCAATGACAGCATTTACAACATATGATCTTGAAATAGGAATTTACGGCGGAAGGCCGGATAATAATATACTCATTACAGATATTGAAACAGCAGGCTTTAAATTCGGCGAAAACGCTTTGGTCGAAGGGCAGACTTATGCATGGCGCATCAGGGCTAAGAATCCGGGCGGGGCACCCGAAAACTGCTCCCAGTGGTCTGACGCAAAAGTATTCACCGCAACAACTGAAGCCGGAACAATAGCTGCAAATAAGCCTGAAAACAGGTTGAACCAGAACTGGCCGAACCCGTTCAATCCTTCAACAAGCATTAAGTTCTCTCTCAGCACGGGAAGCAATGTGAAGCTGCTGGTGTATGATATGCTTGGAAGGGAAGTAGCAAGGCTGGTTGACGGTTATAAGACACAGGGAAGCTACTCTGTTATGTTTGATGCATCAACTCTTGCTAGCGGAGTTTATATCTATAAGCTTGAGGCATTGCCGGGAGAAGGCTTTGCAGGATTCACAGAGATCAAAAAAATGATATTGGTAAAATAACACAGCATAACAGGCGGTAGAAATTCAAAGTTTGCAGCACCTGTTAAGTAATTACCATTCACACGTAATTCACAGTTGACCCCGCCATTTTGGCGGGGTTTTTTGCTTATGACGGATTGCACCGCTTCGCGGCTTGTGTATTGGTTCACTTGCCACGATGGGCTTCGCCCATCGCTAACAGATTGCACCCCATCGGGGCTGAAAAGAATCGTGCTATATTATCAATGACTCATATCCCCCTGAAAGGCCGTAGGACTGCTTTACCAGTGGGATTATAGGGGGTAGCCGCCATACTCCCAGCTCTATCCAATTGAGTTATCAATAAGCAGGAATTCTGGAAATTCAGAGAGCAGCTCTTGTATTTCGCGGCTTGTGTATTGGTTCACTTGCCACGATGGGCTTCGCCCATCGCTGACAGATTGCACCCCTTCGGGGCTGCCTTAAAACTCAATAAGAGACGACCCACCAATGCCTTAGGCTTGGCAGGCGGGTCGTCTCTACACGATAATACTCAAACAGAGAAATGACCGCGTAGCGGTCACACGTTTATAGAAAATGATTAAACATAGTATATTGACCCCAGAGGGGTCACA
>JACSRQ010000042.1 GCA_014879675.1 Ignavibacteria bacterium | reverse complement strand
TGCGATAATTATCACAATTATGGTGCTTGAGCTTAAGGTGCCGCATGGTACGGAGCTAAATGATCTCGCCCCCGTATTCCCCTTCTTCATCAGCTATGTGCTCAGCTTTATTTATATCGGGATTTACTGGAATAACCATCATCACATGCTGCACACTGTACACAATGTAAGCGGCGGAATTTTATGGGCCAATATGCATCTGCTTTTCTGGCTGAGCCTGGTGCCGTTCACAACGGGCTGGATGGCTGAAAATCATTTCGCTCACCTCACTCTGACTTTATACGGGATCAATCTGCTTATGGCTGCAATAGCATATTTTGTACTACAGCAAATGATACTCAGTCTGCATGGAAGTGATTCAATTCTTAAAAAGGCGATAGGCAGCGATCTTAAGGGCAAGCTATCCCCCGTTTTATATATTGCAGCCATCGTTTTATCATTTTTTGATGTCAGCCAATGGGCAGCCGGCGGTTTGTATATACTTGTTGCAATTATCTGGCTGGTTCCCGATAAGCGTATCGAGAAAACGATCTATGGCACAAAACATGATGTAAACTTGTAAACGCTCGCCCTTTTGAAGATCATTCAGCTATGATCATGATCTTTTCCTTATAGTTAAGAACTTAAGGAACAAAATTCCCCAAAACGGGTTTAACTCTTAACACAAACTCAAATTTGAGATATATGAAAAAGATCAAAGTTCTTCTGGTTCTACTGTTTTTATATACACTTACCGCGAATTCTCAGGAAAAATCTCCTTTTGTTAGCTTTGATGACTATGAAACATTAATGGCGGAAGTTAAGGAGCACAGGAAATCGAGGCTGCTTGAACTGGCTGATTATCTTGAAATGGCCAAACAGGAGGATGTAATAATTCTTGATGCCAGGTCTGAGGCAATGTATAAGAGCAAGCATATCAAAGGTGCGGTGAATCTTAATTTCTCGGATTTCACACAGGAAACACTGGCACAGTTGATTTCAAACTTTGAAACAAAGATCCTTATATACTGCAACAATAATTTTCAGGATGACAGCCAAAACTTTCCTACAAAAGTATCGATGCCGAAGATAGAAGAGAAAAAAGGCGGAGGTGATAAGGGAATCACATTGGCGTTAAATATACCGACTTATCTGAATCTATACGGCTATGGTTACAGAAATGTTTATGAGCTGAATGAAATCCTGAGCGTTGACGATCCCAGAATGGAGTTCGAAGGAACTTCAGTTCAGAAATAGCAGAAAAGCCGGCGGTAATGCAGCCGGAATCAATCTAGCCGCGCCGCACTTCGAATTATTTTATTGATACGTTGAAGTTCACCGTTTTTGCAGGTGCGTCTTTCTCCCATGACCTTGCGTAATAGAACACAAGTTTAACAACTCCTGGAGCAACGGCCTTTAAGTGCCATACTTCAGCACCGCCCTGGCCTGTTACAGAACCTTCGGGAAGATCGTAATCCATTCCCGCAACAACCACCTGCGAATTATCGCTTACCATTCCTAATGACCAGGAATAGCCGGTTGACTGGTTTGATTCCAGCGATATGATGAAATTTTCACCAACTGATGCGACGATCTCTGCATCTTTTTCCGTATAGGTTTTTTCCTATGAATAGGAGAACGTTACCAAACCCAGCAAAAATACTAATGCAGCAGCGTTTATTATTTTTTTCATGTTGAACAAATTAAATTATTTGAATTACCCCAAATCATAACATTTAAGCTTACTGAAAAGACGTTAAGTAAGAAGGAAAACTGAATTCTATCCCAAGCTCTTCCATGAACTGCAGCGCGGCTATAAGCTGAAGCTTTACCCTGTCTTCAATGGCAAAGCCGCGGTATGTTTCAACGGTATAACTCTTGATATTGAATTTAGATACGAAGTTATCGAGTGAACTGTGATCGCGGTAAGAATAATAGTGAGTGTGAAATGAAAAATCACCCGGAGGAATTCGTTTATTCATATTATCAACCGAGCGCACCAGCAGCTCTTCAAAAGGCTGCAGGCATGAGATAACTATCTGTCCATATGCTTTCTCTGGATCAGTGAGAGCCTTTGGCGACCATTTTGTACGCGCTTCATGCAGATTTATGATAAGATCGGGCTTCACGGAATCCACAAGCCACATGAATTCATAAGCCAGGCGGTACTCGTAAGTATCGCTTGTTATATCACCCGGGAATGCATGGTTAAAGTCAAAGTTCATTTGCCTGGTATTTTCAGCGCATGCTTTAATATTTGTACGGGGTATGACTATAAGTGTACCCGATAGCAGATTAATATATTTTACAATTGAATCACATGCCATATACGAAGCAATTTCGTCGCCGTGAATACCGCCGTCAAGTATCATTACCGGGCCCGGTTTCGAGCCTTTAAAGATGAAATAAGGCGTCTCATATTCATCGTTCAGTCCGAAATAATCCTGCCGCACATACGTGTATTGCTTGCTTTCCGAATATGAGGAAGTATCGCTGAAAGCAAAAACGCTTTGCGTTACAAGTAATACCAGGAATATTTTGATCGCTTGTTTCAATTAATACACTCTGATTATTAATTTTCTTGTCTTCTTAGGTAATGATTCACCCTGTTTTATATAATTGAAGGTAACAATAGTTTTACCCTTTTTCAATCCTTTAAATTTAATTAGCTGGGTGGTCAGATCGGTATTTTTTTCTCCGAACTTATTTTCTTTGCCTTCATACTTTACAATAGTTTGGTCAGTCATAGAAGCAATTACCCAGTCATACCCCTGGTAAGTATCGGCATCAATTTTATATTCTTCGGTATCATCAACATCAATAAACAGATAATCATCCGCAAGTACATTAGAGTGTGCGGCTAAGAACAGCATCATAAAGCTGCTGATCAGAAAAGTGCGAAGTATTCTAATTTTCATATTCTTCAAATATCAGTAATATTTATGAAATTTCTGTACAAAGATAGTTAAAATCTGCTTAAAACTAGTAACCTATTGCTGCGCCGTAGCCGCGGCGGTCTGAATGCCCGAAATACTTACGGTTCTTCCAGTCAATTAAGATAGCCTCCACCCTGCCGTAATCACCCACGGGCTTTAGCACGTGGCCTTTTTCAACAAGCTTTGCCATAACTTCATCATCAATCGCACCCTGTTCGTACTGAACGTATTCGGGGTACCACTGGTGATGAAACCGCGGGCGGTCAATAGCTGAATCAAGCGCCATATTGAAATCAATTACATTAACGATAGTTTCAAACACACTTGTGATTATCTTTCCGCCGCCTGGCGAGCCGACTACCATAAACGGCTCATTGTTCTTCAGGACTATAGTTGGAGTCATTGAGCTGAGCATTCGTTTTCCCGGCGCTATAGCATTGGCTTCATTGCCGATAAGACCGAACATATTTGGCTCACCGGGCTTTGAGGCAAAGTCATCCATTTCATCATTCAATAGGAATCCCGCGCCGTCAACAACCACCCCTGATCCGTATGTATTGTTCAATGTTGTAGTAACACTTACCATGTTACCATCTTTATCAATAATACTGTAGTGCGTAGTCTGGCCGGATTCGTTAGTAAATACACCGGGTTTTATTTCAGCAGAAGGAGTTGAATTTTCTCCGATATCCTTCCTTCTTTCCATTGCATACTCTTTCGAGATAAGACCGCTGACCGGTACCTTCCAGAAATCAGGGTCACCCAGATGTTCGCTTCTATCAGCATAAACCCGCTTCATACTTTCAATCACAACATTCATGTAATTGGAATAATCTTTAATACCATAATAGACAGAGCTCCTATCGGGAACCTGTTCACTTTCTATCATATTCAGAAGCTGAATAAGCGCAATTCCTCCGCTGCTTGGCGGCCCCATTGAATAAACATCATACCCTTTATAATTGGTGCGAACAGGTTCACGCTCGGATGGCTGATAATTCCGCAGGTCTTCAAGTGTAATTATACCCCCGCCGCGCTGCATTTCAGCAACAATAAGTTCGGCAGTTACACCTGAATAAAATCCGTCCCTGCCGTGAATTCCAATAAGCTTCAGAGAATTGGCTAGATCTTTCTGTGTGAATTTTTCGCCGGCAGTAAAATTCACTCCGTTCTTTGTAAATACTTTTTTTGTTGATGGGAATTGTTTAAACAGGTCGAAGTTTGAATTGAGCGATTCGGCAAGCCTCTCTTCCATTTCGAAGCCATCTTCCGCAAGACTTATTGCGGGTGCAAGGACTGAATCGAGCTTCATGGTTCCGTATTTTTCAAGCGCATACAGCATACCAGCAACCGAGCCCGGCACACCGGCAGAAAGATGCCCTACCTGGCTTTTATCAGGCAGAAACTCGCCTTTTTCATTCAGGAACATATTGCGTGTTGAGCCGGCAGGCGCTTTTTCGCGGTAATCTATTGTAGTAATTTTGTTGTTGAGGCGGATAACCATGAATCCCCCGCCCCCAAGATTACCAGCCTGCGGGTAAGTGACAGCAAGGGCGAAGCCCATTGCAACGGCAGCATCTACGGCATTGCCCCCTTTTTGGAGAATATCAATCCCCACCTCGGAAGCATACCTGCTTGCAGAAGAAACCATTCCATTTGAACCCGTCACTTTGGAATGGTTTATTCCGTTCTTTTCTTTATTGGTTGTACCGTTTAAGGGATTATTGAACAGCGAAGCGTAATACAGAAAAACAACTATCAATGCCGTTGTAATTAAAAAGCTTAGATTTTTTCTCAGCATTTACAATACATTAATTATGATAAATGACTTTTTCGATGCGAAAGTACTATCAGAATAAACGCAGCCTGATGCCGTCTTTTTCGATCTTCCTTACAAGCTTGTTGATATTCAGCAGAGCTTTATTAACATTATCATACATCTCGTCTTCGCTTAACAGCTTGCCTACAGTTGAGTTTGAATCTTTAACACCAAGCACAAGATCGTTCAGGTTTATTGTTAAAGAATCCAGCCGCATTGTAAGTGTGCGCACATCCTGCATAGTTTCCTTAAGCTCAGGCTTTGTATCGGTAACGGTATTATCAACATTGGTAGCAATGTTATTGAGCCTTGATGCAAGTGAGTTAAGGCTGTTCCGTGTTTCTGCCAGCATGAGGTTCAGGTTCCGTGAAGCAAGATTAAAATTACTTGCCGCGCCTTTAATGTTTGATTTCAGCCCGTCATCGCCAACCACATCATTTATGTTTTCAACAGTGAACATCATTTTTGTCATTGCCGTATCAAGCTTGCGGGTGATAAGTTTTACATCCTGCCCAACTTCGCTCATTGTGCTTATTAAGCCCACAATGTCATTTGTCTTAGCGCCAATCAGAGGTTTGGTAATATCTGCATTTTCCTTCGAAGTGCCCGGCTTTATGTAAATCTGTTTACCGCTCATAAGTTCTATCATTGCCACCGAAACATCATAATCTTTTCTGAGAGTTACTTCTTTTGAAAGCGAGAAGTCAACTTTAACGGAATCGCCCGGTGCAAGCTCAATGGCTGTGATCTTGCCTTTAACAACACCGTTTACGCTGACCGGGTCACCTTCCTTGAGGCCGTTCACATCTGAAAAGAAAACCGTAAGTTCATTGGTTTCAAGCCCGAACTTAAGATCTTTCATGAATGCAATGCCCCAAAGCAGGATTATCAGTGAAACTACGAGTGTTATTCCGACCTTAAGTAAGGTCCGTTTATCTTTATTCATTATTTTGTGAAATCGACTATTTTGTATTTTAACTTGCCGGCCGGAACAATGATCTCAACTTCTTCATTCTTCTTTTTACCAAGCAATGATTTACCAATAGGAGATGTAACTGATATCTTATCCTGGTCAAGATCTGCCTCTTCAGGAGATACAAGCTTATAGCAGAACTCTTCCTTAGTTTTCATATCTTTCAGCTTCACGTTGTGAAGTATATAGATCTTATCGTTTGGAAGGTCATCAGCGGAAATGATCTTAACCCTTGAAAGCATTTCTTCGTATTTAGCGATCCGCATTTCAAGCTGTTCCTGCTGATGTTTTGCAGCGTCGTACTCAGCATTTTCGCTCAGATCACCGTGAGCTCTCGCTTCGGCGATCTTTTCCGCAATATCTTTCCTGCCTCTTATCTTCAGGGCATTGAGCTCAGTCTCAAGCTCATGAAGCCTGTCCTTTGTGAGGTACACAAATCCTTTGTTGTTTGAATCCATAATTTTTAATTCTCCTGATTTTTGTTGATTAACAGTAGATGACCCAGTTTATCTCTTTTGGTTTTCAAATATCGTTCGTTTATAGAATTCGCCGGTATTTCTATCGGTATTCTTTTTATGATCTCGAGGCCATAGCCTTTAAGACCTACAACTTTTTTGGGGTTATTGGTGAGCAGTATCATTTTTTTTACGCCTAGATCGCGTAGTATCTGTGCTCCAATGCCGTAATCCCTTAAGTCTGCTTTAAAGCCAAGCGCTTCGTTAGCTTCAACTGTATCTTTGCCCTCATCCTGCAGCTTATAAGCTTTCAGTTTGTTTGCCAATCCTATACCGCGGCCTTCCTGCCGCATGTAAAGAACGATACCATTGCGCTCATGCTCGATTATTTTAAGTGATTTCACCAATTGGTCCTGGCAATCGCATCTTAATGAACCAAGCAGGTCACCGGTTAAACACTCCGAGTGCACCCGAACAAGCAATGGTTTTTCGGGATCAATAACACCTTTTACAAGCGCAAGATGCTCTTTGTTATCGAGTAAATTTTTATACATGTGCAGCCTGAATGAGCCGTGTTTTGTAGGCAGGTTCACATCAACGACCTTCTGGATCAACACCTCTTTTTCGAGACGGTAGTTAATAAGATCTTTAATTGTGATTATCTTCAGCCTGTATTTTTTTGCAAGCTCAAACAACTGCGGAACTCTTGCCATTTCGCCATCGCCTTTGATGATCTCGCAAAGTACACCTGCGGGATAGTGTCCCGCCAGCTTCGCAAGGTCAACAGCAGCTTCGGTATGACCCGCTCTTCTTAAGACTCCACCCGGAAAAGCTTTCAGGGGGAAAACATGCCCCGGCCTGCCGAGATCCTCAGGCTTCGTCTTTTTATTAACAAGAGAAAGTATTGTTTTGTTTCTATCTGACGCTGAAATACCTGTTGATGTCCCGTGTACATAATCAACGCTTATGGTAAAAGCGGTTTCATGCAGCGCGGTATTATGAGCGGTCATCATGTTGAGCTTTAGGTCTTTCAAGCGGCTTTCTTCCATCGGCACGCAGATCACTCCGCTTGTATGCTTGATAAGGAAATTAACAAGCGCGGGAGTTGATTTCTGTGCTGAGTAGATCAAGTCGCCTTCGTTTTCCCTGTCTTCATCATCAATAACAATTATACATTTTCCCTTTTTGAAATCGGCAACTGCAGATTCAATGGAACTGAATTTATACTTCCGGCCATTATTAGTGTTTGCGGCTGATTTATGAATGCCGTTTGTCCGCTTGCTCAGAATATTAGGTGTTTTCCTGGGTTTCATATAAATAAAATGTGGCGATCTTTAAAACGCCACAGTTAATATCCGCATAAATGCGGAACAGAATTAGTTTTTCTTTACAGGCTGGTCGGTAAGGCCAACTATTGTTCCAATAGCTGCTTTATCCATTTTAACCTTCACGTTATCGGCTATCTTTACCAGAACTGAATCAGTTTCAACGCCTTCAACTGTTCCGTGAATACCGCCTGATGTTACGATCTTATCGCCTTTTTTAACTCCTTCAAGCAGCTTAGCCCTTTCTTTCTGGCGTTTCTGCTGAGGCCTTAATATCAGGAAATAAAATACTGCTATGATGAGTAAAAACGGCAGAAGAGAGCTTGCAAGACTTGCAATGCCATCTGTTTGTGCCTGCATTATGATAAATAGATACGTCAAATTTAAACCTTCCTTACTTGCCCGATCACAAGGTTAATCATTTTTTGATCTTCCATGAGTCAGAATTATATTTTTCCAAAAAACTATTTTTAAAATCAAAGAATATTCCCGCCGCAATTGCTTCACGGGATCTTTCCACCAGGGAAAGGTAAAACC
This sequence comes from Ignavibacteria bacterium, assembly GCA_014879675.1. Taxonomy (GTDB): domain Bacteria; phylum Bacteroidota; class Ignavibacteria; order Tepidaquicellales; family OLB5; genus OLB5. Next base: position 8,000 of record JACSRQ010000042.1, on the reverse strand, counting down.
TTAGGTTATGTATTGTTGCAAGCTGCGCTGCGAGCATCTCATCACTGATGAACAAATGCCGCAGGTAAGCCGGTGTAAAATTTTCGGAAGTATAACTTTTTACATCTTCATCGATGCAGCCGAAGTTGAACTTATTTTCAAGGTTCCTTATTCTAAGCTTACCAGTTGAAGTAAAAATCGTTCCGTTCCTTGCATTACGCGTGGGCATCACACAATCAAACATGTCAACTCCCCTTTCGATCGCATTCAGAAGGTCTTCGGGTGTACCTACACCCATCAGGTATCGCGGTTTATCAGCAGGCATGAATTGAGTGGTATGCTCAACAATATCATACATTACTTCGTTCGCTTCACCAACTGCAAGTCCGCCTATCGCATAACCTTCAAAATCCATTTCAGTAAGTTCTTCTGCCGAGCGCTGCCTGAGATCTTTATAAGTAGAGCCCTGAATAATTCCAAACTGATTTTGCCGGAATCCATACAAGCCTTCGGTCTTAAGGAACTCTTCTCTGCTTCGTTTGGCCCAGTCACTTGTAAGCTGAACTGACTTTTTAACCTTTTCGTATTCTGCGGGATTCTCCAGGCATTCATCCAGTACCATCATAATATCGGAGCCAATGAGCCTTTGAATATTCACAACCTTTTCGGGTGTGAACATGTGTGAGCTGCCGTCTAAATGCGACTTAAACTCCGCCCCTTCATCGGTAATCTTCCTGAGTGCTGATAAACTAAAAACCTGAAACCCGCCGCTATCTGTAAGAATAGGCTTGTTCCAGTTCATGAATTTATGCAGTCCCCCGGCTTTATTCAGCACCTCAGTTGAGGGTCTTAAATAAAGATGGTAGGTATTGCCGAGTATTATTTTAGCCCCTATTTCTTCTAGCTCGCGCTGCTCGATGGCTTTAACAGTAGCCTGAGTGCCAACGGGCATAAAAATAGGAGTCTGAAAATTCCCGTGATCTGTGGTAATTTCCGAAACTCTTGCTTTGGAGCCGCTATCGTGAGAAAGAACCTTAAAGAACATGTTTAAATGTCCGCTTAATTACAAAAATACGCATATTTGTTAAGATAATCAATTTACTTTTGGGTATTTACAAGGCTTATCTAAGTACACGGCAGTAATCTAGTTTGTGAAAATCTCTGTTTGAAGAGAGTTTTTGTCTGGAATTTCAGCATTCTTGACCTCACCCCCTAACCCCCTCTCCTGAAAGGAGAGGGGGAATTGCTAAATTCCTGAGGTTTTTCTCCCCTCTCCTCTTGGGAGAGGGGCTGGGGGTGAGGGAAAAAACATTTGCAAAACAAAAATACTACCGTCATATACTAAGACATGCTTATCTTGTTCAAAAATACGCTTCAAACGGGCTCTTTATGATATTCTGCCAGGAAAAACACATTCCCGTCCGGGTCTTCAGATTCCATGAATTTATGGAAATTCGGGATGTCAATAATCTCACCAAAAAAGGGAACCCCTTTTGCTTTATACTCTTCTATTGCCTTCTCAAGATTATCAACACGAAAGATCAGTGATACTCCGGTCTTTGGATTCTCCGGATCGCCGGCTTTTTCATAACCGCCGAATACTGAAAGTCTGATATTCCCTGCCTTGGCTGCGAAGAAATTTCCCGAGTCTTCGAGCAGCTCAAGTCCAAGTTTATTCAGATAAAACTCCTTAGCCACGGCTATATCTGACACACGGATAACGGCATGCTGAATGTTTTTAACCATTTGTTTGCTCCCTCCTGAATAAGTTCATTTTTTTGCTCAAGAATACTTTGATCAAGATCAACATTATTATTACTCCCGCAATATCTGCAAGCCAATCCTGCAGCTCAGAAGAGCGGTTCGGTACAAAATACTGGTGTATCTCATCAGATGCGCCGTATAGAATTGTAATAATGCCTGTCCACAAATACACATTACCGGTAAACAGGTTTTCCTTTTTGATATGAATCAGTGAAATGAAACAGAGGGCAGCAAGGAGTCCGTACACACCCGCGTGAACAATTTTATCGGCGCTGAAGAACTCAACCTTCGGAAGATCAACAGCGGGAAAGCTTGATTGTATAAAAATTATCAGCAGCCACGCTAAAAACGGGAAATGATATTTCAGAAACCTGCCTGCTTTCACCGTTACCCCAGCATCCTGCTAGCTGCTTCTGGCAAAAGCTTTATCAGATCCTGAACTGAAGCGGTTTGTTTATTGCCGTACTTTTCGAAATAAATATCGGCAAGCAAACCATGCAGATAATTACCGCATAACATTGCAGTTTTCGCGTTACCAGATTGCGCCAGCAGCGAAGCTATCGTTCCCGAAAGCACATCCCCTGTTCCCGCCGAAGCAAGCTGTTCGTTACCTGTTGAGTTAATATATATCTCACCGTCCGGTGTGCAGGCGAAGCTGGTTTCGGACTTCAATACAACATTTACATTATACTTTTTTGCAAACTTTCTTACGCTTCCAAACATATCCCTGCGGATATCTTCAGGTGATAATCCCGAGAGCCTGCTGAATTCACCGAGATGCGGAGTCAATATAACATCTGTACTCGGTTTCCTGCGGTTTAAAATTTCTATATCATCTGCGATTATTGTCAACGCATCCGCATCGATAACCATTGGCTTGCTACACTCTGATACCAGCCTTTTTACAAATTCTGCAGCAGTGCTGCTGAGCGAGATCCCCGGGCCGATAAGTACAACATCAGCTTTTTTTAACGGGGCTGACATATCATCAAAAGCATCATCGCTTATACTGCCATCAGCCGCGCTTCTTAATTCAGTTTTTATGACTTCAAACATCTTTTTGCTGAAGTGTGATGCAATTGAGTCAGGGAACGCAGCCAGCACAGCACCCGCTCCGCTTTTTAACGCAGCAAGCGAACTCATTATGACAGCACCTGAAATTCCTTTTGAACCGCCAACAACCAGCGTTTTTCCGTTGGAGTATTTATACGAAGTTTTTTTCCTTACAGGGAATAATCTTTGAACATCTTCCAGCTCAACAATTTGTTTACTGCCGGCAGAAAACCGTTCAAGCATCTCAGCCGGTAAACCTATCGGAACAATATGCAGAATGCCGGTATTCTCTTTTCCCTTGCCGAAGAGAAGGTTGGTTTTGACTGCCCCCATCGTAATGGTATGACATGCATCAATTACCGCACCGTCAGAAATATCATCGCTTAGTCCGCTTGGTACATCGATCGAAATAACATCAATGTTATGGTTTTTGCGTTTTATTTTATTCACTTCCAGGATCACATTTTCGTACAGGCCTGTAACCTTGCCTTTGACTCCACTGCCAAGCAGCGAGTCGATAATTATGCCATTCCCTTTTATCTTTTTAATGGACTTGGCGAATGTATCAAAATTATCTTCAGTAATATTCCTGATATTACATACTCCTGATGCCAGCTTTTGCAGAATTTCAAAATTTACGAGGGCATCGCCCTTTAACTCTCCGGGAGCGGAAAAATTATATAGATTTACGGGAATCGAGTTAATCACGAAATGACGCGCTATTACGAATCCGTCTCCTGCATTATTCCCTTTACCACAGATGATGATGACAGATTCATTTTCCAGATCCGGGTAGAGCGCTGTGATCACCTCGTATGCATTCTTTCCTGCATTTTCCATTAAAATTAAAGAGGGAATTCCCTCTTTTTCTATAATGGCTTTTTCTGCTTCCCTTATTTCATGGTATGTAAAGGCGGGCTTCATAATATGTATTTCAATTTTATTTCCCGTTGATTTGTTTCTTCATTTCGGCAATTACCGCAGCGGGATCCGATGCCCCGAAAACAGCATTGCCTGCAACAAACACATTCACACCTGCATCACTTAAGGTTTTGATGTTTGCCGGACCTATACCGCCATCCATTTCAATCATAACATCCAGTTCCATCTTTTTTATCATTCCTGCAAGCTTCTTTGCCTTTTCAACAGAAGTCTTAATGAATTTCTGGCCGCCAAAGCCCGGATTAACGGACATCAGCAATACGAAATCGATAAAGGGCAGAATTTCTTCAAGTACATTTACAGGTGTTGCAGGATTTATAACCACTCCCGCTTTCGCGCCCGCATCGCGCACCTGCTGAACGAGCCGGTTCAAATGATTACTTGCTTCATAGTGTACGCTTACCCAATCCGCCCCTGCCTTAACAAATTCATCCACATACTTTTCAGGCTCGCTTATCATCAAATGCACATCAAGCGGAAGCTTGGTGAGCTTTCTAATATCCGCCACCATTTTCGGTCCGAATGTAATATTGGGCACAAAGTGTCCGTCCATTACATCAAGATGCAGGATGTCAGCGCCTGCACGGGTTATCATATCAATATCCGCGCCGATCTTAGAAAAATCGGCAGATAAAACAGATGGAGCTATAAGCTTAACATTACTCAGAACTTTGTTCCTCCGTCATTTTTTTTATCGCCTTCTTTTTTGTCTTTTGGCTGAGGCGTGGTTTTCTTTTCTTCCTTCTTATCTTTATCGCTTGATTTAGGCTTCACATCATCCTTTTTATCTGTCGGCTTAACCTTATCATCCTTTTTCTTGTCATCTTTTTTCTTATCATCCTTCTTCACGTCATCTTTGAACTCGCCGTTATCCTGCGGCTCAATTTTCTCTTCTTTTTCCTTCAGGCCGTCTTCTTCACCTTCGATAATAATTTTTTTCTTATTCTCCCGGTTTATGAAAAGATCGACCTTTTGGTTTTCTTTGGCCATTGTATTGGCTTTGGGATACTGGTCAATAACAGCATTGAGCGGTACATTGGTAGAAGGCTGGTAGTTAATTTTACCAACAGTGAGCTTGTTTACTTCAAGCAGTTTTTTAACCTCTTCCAGATTCTTGCCGGTCAGGTCAGGTACTTTGATGTTTCCGGCATCCATACCGGTTGATACAACCACACCTATAATAGTACCTTTTTTGACTTTTGAGCCTGCACTTTCTATCTGTGAGAGCACAATGCCTGTAGGATACTGTGCCGAAGGCCTGTATTCAACTTCCTGAACTTCCAGGTTACGCTGATCGAGCATAAACTTCGCTTCACGCAAGGTTCTGCCAACCAGATTCGGCACATCATAAAGCTGTTCACCGCCGCTGATCACCAGGTAAATCCTCCTGCCATCTTTAACGGTTTGGTCAGCCAGCGGATTCTGATCAAGCACGGTGCCGATCGGTTTTGTAGGGTCATACCTGATATCGCCCTGCAGCCCTTCGAGCCCGGCTTCATCAAGCTGAAGCTTCGCATCTTCAAAGCTCAGACCTACAACAGTAGGTACTTTCACCAGTGTATCATGCCTAACGTACCAGGGCATTACAATAAAATTCATCAGCAGAAATGCCATAAACAAACCGCCAACACCTATTAGTAACTTTTTCCAGAATTTCATTTTAAAACTTTTATTTTGGACTTCTATATTTAAAACTTATTAATACAAGACTTAGTTCTTAAGCACCGGTTAACTCTTTAATTTCCAGTACGCTCTTAAGTGCATCACCGTAAACATCAGATTCTGTATCTACGGTAACACGCAGAGCCTTTAATCCATATACTCCCTGAAGGTCCTCAAGTTCCATCTCTTCCACACCTTTTTTCAGGAATCCGCCTGCCTGCAGGTATTCAATATACTGCATATATTCCTGTGCCTCCGAGGGCTGAGTATATACAATGGCAATTTTACCCGGCTGAGTTAAGCGCTCTTCCTTTCCGCGTATTTCAGCTTTATCGATACGCTTCTTCATTATCTCGTAATGAACATTGTACGTACCGTCAACATCGAACTTCTTCTGGTCAAGATGGAAGCGGATAGAAAGCGGTGTATTCTGCACAAGTATGAGGTGCGCAAGTTCGAGCGGAATTTTCAGTATTGATCCTATCTTTTCAGATTTGGCCGCAACCTTACACATCAATATAAACTGCCACAACCTCAGGTTGCGAAGGTAAACCTTATCAAAGCGTTCTTTTTCTGAGATCGAATCTCCTATATACATCGTGTATTCCACACCATCTGTTTTATACTTTTCAAAATAGTGGGGAAAGATCTTCTGCGCATATTCTTCTTCCTTATCAACAATGGAAGATATGTTCTCATTCAGCATCTTCACACTTTGCTCGTACTCTTTCCGTTTGCTGTACAGAACCCCAAGCCCGGGATCTATTGAAGCAGAGTAAATATCGATCGCCTTCTTGACTTTCTTTCCGTATCCGGCAATATTTTCAAACAATGGCTCTATCTCGCGTTTGAGGAATGAAACAATTCCTGCCTCGTCACCGGTATTTAGTCCTGTGGAAAGTGCAGATAACCTTCTATCGATCTTATATATGAGGTGCTGAAATTCCGGCATAGGCTTTACTTCTGAAGCCGCAGACACTATACTTTTTGCAAGCTCTAAATTATCTTTAAGATCCTGCTGTATGGCTTTGTTACGAATATTCGAAGAATTGCGGATATCGCTAAGCGCATAAAGCGGGTAAACATCCCTGAAAACGATCTCTTCCATGTTGGCAAACGTGTCGGACTTTTCTTTTTCAAGCAGGTTTATTGCAGCCTTGCGGAACCGCCACTCAACCGATGGGTGAACTGCTGTACACTTTTCTTTAATGATTGCCTGTATCATATTTTCCCTGTCTTCAAGGCTTCTTTTGAGAGCCAGAGAGAATAAAGGCAATACATCCATCAGCTTCATTGCATTTATTGCGTTCAGGTCGCCCGCACCGGAAGAACCAAGTTCAACTATACCGATGGTTTTTCCTTCATATATTAGCGGGGCTACCAGAATGTTAATTATCCCCATTTTGATGATCTCTTTTTCAACCTTGGTGCATTTGGGGAACATACTGAGATCGAAAATTATCTGCGGTTCGCCTGTTTCAACTGCTTTGTAATAAATTGAACTGTCATAGTCGCTGCATTCCTTTTGGCATTCCTCATTCACAATGAAGCTTTGTGCTGAGTCGTTGCCGGCGCGGAATATCTTGGTTGAATCATCCGAAAATGTCGCAATGCCAAGCCTTAGTTTCGGGTTACGGAACATTGTACGGACCCGTTTCTGCAGAGTTTCAAATCCCCTGGCGCTTGAAAGGATATTTTTATCAAGCAGGTCAAACTTCAGCATTGAAAGCGCTTCCTGGTCTGTGACTTCAAACATGTTAACAACAAGGAAACCCTCAAACTCAAACAATGATGGCGGTATCAATTCCTGCCACAGCTCAAAATTGAACATGTTTTCGGCAAGCAGGGTGATCTGTTCTTTATTGATCGGCGGCAACTCGCCTGTTATTTTTACATCTATGAACCTGTCATCCAGATTCATTTTATAATAGCGTTCAAGTCCCGTTTCCTTATCAATTATGGTTTTGATCAGCGGGAAAACCACGGTCATATTAATTCCATAGGCCATCTTCAATATTCCCGCATACAGCGAAACTATTTTACCTGCGTCAAAAAGCTCCTGTGAAATACTCAGGTCGTGTACAAAATTTCCCTCTTCATCGCAGAACAGCTTTCTAAATCCATCTGTTGAATAAATTGCTTTGAAATCAAGCGGCACAGTAATTGCCGTTAAACTAGTGTTTAGGTATGCAGGGGGGAAAACTGCAGTCATAAGTGAATCAATAAGCGGTTTATGCTTATTTATTAACGAATTGTCATATATAAGCTCATTCAGCTCCGGAATTGCTTCAACATCCTTCACAATTCGACGTGCATAGTCGCTTCCGGGGCAGTCGCCTTCGGTAATATGCACAGTATTCCGCCAGAAATCTATTAGTTTTCTGAAAGAAAGTGAGGTTTTGAACGGAAATTCTTGTTTATCCATATGATATATGACGCCTCAAATATAAGATATATTGTATAAATATTTAGACATAAAATAGGGGTATGTAGTTTCTTTACAAAGAGCAGATACCAAATAGCAAAGAGCAAATAACAAAGAGCAGATAACAAATAACAAATAACAAATTTCAATTAACAATGAACAATTAACAATGAAC
>JACSRQ010000018.1 GCA_014879675.1 Ignavibacteria bacterium | reverse complement strand
TTTATCAAAATTGCTATTTATTAAAACCACATAAAATGTTAAATTGTTAATAAATGAGAACAATCGCCGAAATACATCACCCAAAATGCCGCATATCAGTATTTTTATGGAATCAGAAATACCTGGTTAAGCTCGAACAAGAGGGTTTAGAGCAGACATTTAAAATAAACCAGTTTGATGTTCCTGATGAAGCGGTGCTGAAGGAAATGATAAATGAGGAGTTTATTGAATCCGCAGTAAAACGATTTGATGAAATGCGTACTAGTTTAAGCAAAATGATCAAAACATAATACAGACACAAAGACTCAAAGTCTCAAAGAAAAGCATAATTTTTTACTTAACACTTTTTAAGGCTTGGCGTCTTTGCGCCTTTGCGGTTTAAAAATGTGCTTTTATTCATAGTTCATAATTCCTAATTCTTAATTCCTAATTCGTAATTGCCTGTAAGGATTGATAAATATTTATGGTGCATCAGGATATTTAAATCCCGCAGCATTGCTACCGAGGCATGCGATGGCGGCAAAGTTAAAATAGATGGCTCTAGCGTAAAGCCTTCGCGCCATGTAAAAATTGGCGAGGTAATAACCGTTCAGCAGGGATATGTAAAAAGGTCTTACAAGGTTATCGCCCTCCTCGAAAAGCGGGTAGGCGCCCCTCTGGTGAAAAACTTTGTTTTAGATATCACACCGCAGGAAGAACTCGATAAGCTCCTCACCGAGAGATTTATTTCATATCAAAGCAAATTCAAAGGCGTTGGCAGGCCAACTAAAAAAGACCGCCGGCTGATAGATAAGATCAGGCCCTGAACTCGAAAAGCAATACAGTTTATTGGCACAAATATCTGTTATTTATGGCAGTTAAACCGCTCTCCCGCACTTCCTTCAATTCCCTGAAACATTTTTTCATTTAAACTAATTTATATTATTAGTAATTTTACATAATTAACTAAAAAGAGGAGTTTCCCATGTTATCAAATAAGCTTCAGAAGGAACTGAATAACCAGATGAATAATGAGTTTTTTGCTGAGTATGAGTATCTTTCCATGGCAGCGTATTTCCACGCCGGCAACCTGGATGGAATTGCAAATTACTTTCACGTGCAGGCACAGGAAGAGCACTTTCACGCAATGAAGATATTCCACTTCATATTAGATAAAGGCGGAAAAGTAGAGCTCCAGCAAATAGCAAAACCCGATGTTGATTTCGCTTCACCGGTAGCTGTATTTGAAAAAGCCCTGGCACACGAGCAGAAAGTCACAAAATCAATTAATGACCTCATGGATGAAGCTATAAAAGAAAATGACCACGCTGTTAACAGCTTCCTGAAATGGTATGTTGATGAGCAGGTTGAAGAAGAAGCATCAGCAAGCAAAGCTTTGGGCAAGATGCAGATAATCGGCGGCAAAGGCGAAGGCCTATTGATGATGGACCAGGAGTTCGCAGGAAGATCATTCACAGCTCCCGCAGAATAACTTTTTATTGCGATCATTTTTCTAACCGGGGAAGTACTCAAACGCTTCCCCTTTTTTTAATATATAATTCAGATATTTACCTGTAATAAATGCATAAGACTAACGACCTGTACCTGAAACCTGTAATTGAATTCAACAGGAAGAATTACTCAGATGAAACCTTGATGGAGCTTTATAAGGCCATCCTGCTTCCGCGCATGATAGAAGAGAAGATGCTTCTGAACCTACGGCTTGGCAAGATCAGCAAATGGTTTTCAGGTATCGGGCAGGAAGCAATTTCTGTCGGATTGACAAAAGCCATGGCAGATGATGAATACATTCTGCCAATGCACCGCAACCTGGGTGTATTTACATCAAGGGGTATTCCGCTGGATAAGCTGTTTATGCAGCTGCAGGGCAGCTTTAACGGATTTTCAAAAGGGCGAGAGCGTTCGTTCCATTTCGGCACAAATGATTATCATATTGTCGGAATGATCAGCCACCTTGGTCCGCAGCTTGGAATTGCCGATGGGATCGCGCTTGCAGAGCTGCTGAGGAATAACATAAGCCCAAATGGTAAAAAGGGCTCTAAAGATCTGAAGATCACATCGGTGTTTTCCGGTGATGGCGGCACAAGCGAAGGCGATTTCCACGAGTCACTAAACGTTGCGGCTGTTTGGGATCTGCCGGTACTCTTCATAATTGAAAATAATGCTTACGGGCTCTCTACACCAACATCAGAACAGTACCGCTGTAAAGCTCTTGTTGATAAAGCAATTGGCTACGGCATGGAGGCTTACCAGATTGACGGGAATAATATACTTGAAGTTTATGACAGGATACTAACACTTCGAAATTCACTTAAGAAAAAACCCCGCCCGATACTTATCGAATGTATGACGTTCCGTATGCGCGGCCATGAAGAAGCATCAGGGGTAAAATATGTGCCAAAGGAATTGTTTGAGAAATGGGAGATCAAAGATCCCGTAAAGAATTTTGAAAAGTATTTGATGAATGAGGGGATCCTGAAAGATTCCACAATTCAGCTTATCAGGAATAAATTCAAGATCGATATAGAAAAGGGGCTTGATGCCGCATTTTCACAGCCTAAGATAACTCCGGATACTGAAGTGGAAATAAAAGATGTTTATGCACCATTTGAACAGAAGTCCGTTGACCCCATATCAGTAGTTAGCACTCCCCGCAGGTTTGTTGATGCGGTCAGTGACGGCCTGAAGGAATCAATGAAGAAATTCCCAAACCTTGTGCTTATGGGCCAGGATATTGCGGAGTATGGCGGTGTATTTAAAGTTACCGAAAACTTTGTAAACCAGTTTGGCAAAGAGCGGGTGAGAAATACCCCGCTGTGTGAATCTGCAATAGTTGGCGCTGCTTTAGGACTCTCGATAAAAGGTTACAAGTCAATGGTTGAAATGCAGTTCGCGGATTTTGTTACGTGCGGATTCAATCAGATTGTGAACAATCTCGCAAAGATAAATTACCGCTGGGGCCAGAATGCCGATGTTGTTATCCGTATGCCAACCGGCGGCGGCGTTGGTGCCGGACCATTTCACTCACAAAGCAATGAAGCATGGTTCACCCACGTACCCGG
>JACSRQ010000043.1 GCA_014879675.1 Ignavibacteria bacterium | reverse complement strand
TTGTATTTGATCTTAAGGAATAGGATGATTGACATAAATACAATAGAAACAGTATTTGCTGCGATTATGGGAACGCTGCTTATCAGGAGTCCATATATTAGCCAGGTTATCAGCCCAAACTCGAGCATCAGCAGGGTGGGGAACGAAAGATCCTTGGTATGTTTGGTTTTAATAGCCTTTATTGACTGGGGCAAATAGGCAAAAGTGGTCAATGCGGCCGCTAATAGCCCCAAAACTAAAGTGAATGTTTCCAATTATTGTATTTGCAGTCTAATGTTCAGGCCGGCTTCGTTTGAAGTTCTTGTTGTGATCAGCAGGTTGTTTCCTGTAGGTTCAATTTTTGTGTATTTATAAAATAGCTGCATGGTAACGCTTCTCGAAAGATTATACTGAATTGATGGGTTTATAGTTGTTGATGTTGAACCGTTCTGTGTGTTTGAAACCCATCCTTCAACAAGTGTGTAAGAATATACAAGCGGGTCATTTTTGGTCCTCGTGTATGAAAATGACATAGTCAGATTGTTATCCAGCGAGAGTCCGAACAGCGGCAAACTGAATCCTGATTTAGTATAACTTGCATTTATTGAAATATCATTGGTAGCATTGTTAGTCAGCTTGGCGTTGTTGGGTTCCATAATATAATTATTCGTTTTGCTGAGCTTAAATGATGCTGTCAGATTGCCTCCGGAAATTTCTTTAAAAGTAAAATTCACGCCTATCAGGGGAGTGAATCCGGATGTTATTGCCTGTGAACTAATGTACTCGGGTGTTCTTCCATCAAAGCTCAATACTTTTCTATACTCAGCAGAGTATCCGCTTTCAAGAGTTACTGACTGGGCAAAGTTTGAGAACATCTCGAACTTTTCAATTCCATTCAGAGTCAGGTTCCAGCTGGGGAAGGGGAATGAAACCATATTGTTTTCGAATGCCTCGGCAATTTCTATAGCCTGCCTGTTTGGATCCGGCTGGCTTGGCAGAAGATCCCGCACATCACCGCCCGGCAGGAAAAAGCTGGGACGCGAGATCGTTTTTGATTCATTAACATTAGTTGGTGAGCCCATGAACCCGCTTGAATCGGTGTTATATGTTAATGAGGTATTTGTACCTTTAGCTGTTTTATATGTGAACGAGATCTTCAGGTTATTCGGGAAGATCGGGTTTATAAAAGTATTCAAAGTATAACTGGTGTTAAGCGCAGTAATATCTGCAAAAGATACAAGCGGTACACGAGGTCCCGGGTCTGTGATCCATCCCATTTGATAAAGTCTAGAGGGTCCCAGGTTTTCTTTTGAGCCAAACTGCATCCAGAAATTCCCGAATCCCGGCCTCCCGCTGATGGCAGGATTTTGCAATTGTTTTGTTTCGGCATAAGTAACCGAAACCTGGTCAGGCACAAAAGTACCGAGTAGTTTCAAAAGGTCTTGCGGATCTTCATTCTGGAATCCTTTTTTAGAACCGCCCATCAGCTTGTTAGTTGGTTTAAAAAGACTGAAAACCTGGTTCAGCTTTAAGAATGCCGTAGCCTGCATATCATTGCTGTAGCCAACATTGCTTCCCTGGGAATTATTGAACTGTGATGCACGCCATCCGTATATTACACGGTATGAGCTGGTAAGGTCAACGAAATCTCTTAAACCCGGAATATTGAATTTGGGATTTATAGAAACTGTCTGTGAGTAATCAAGATCCTTACCCCAGTTTATAAGTCCGTTATTGAAAAAGATGTCATCAAAAATTTCTCCTTCAGATCTTTGCAGCCTGAGTGAATCATTGGTAGTTTCAAGCCCTGTAAGATCACTGCCGGAACGGAAAGAATAGTCACCCTGCACATCAAGGATCCAGTTCTCAATGAACTTCCAGTTCATGTTAAATCCTCTTGATGCGTCAAACTGTCTTGATGTAGGGCTAGCGTTAAACTGGTTACGCAGCTTTTCATCCCCGCGCCTGCGGTTAAAACTGCCCTGCAGAGCAATGTTGCTAGTGAACAGAGGAGCGAGCGGCATGAACGGGAAGAAGAAATACATTTTCGCGTCTTTGAATTCATCGCCGAATGGCAGGAACTTGCCAATGCTTAGATTAAGCGTGTTCATCAGGTCGAGATCAGAGCTAAGCCCAACGCTTCCATTCATTTCCCATGCATACTTGCTTTCGAGCGTGGGAGTTCTTTCTGTGTATGAATTCCTCACAAAGTTAACTTCAAGCCTGTTGAGAAGCTGTTTCACAAAAAAGTTTTCGCCGGGGAAAGTGAACTTCATACCCGTTACGGAGAACCTGTTCGCTATCCTTAAGGTCTGTGAAGCGATCCTGATCTGGTTAGAATAATAATCTGCAAGATCCGCGTTGCCGGTCTGTGACAAGATCTGGTTATACTTGTTGTTTGCTGCAGTTTCCAGGTCAATATCGGTCGCAGGAAGATACTTCGGTTTATCAAGAATTTCCTGGTGCGAAAATGAAACAGGTATAGTAAAGAAGTCTTTGAACTTTACCGAAACATATTTTGACATCAGGGCATTGATAACTTTGTGCGCGTTGATCTGTCCGGATATCTCCCAGCTGTTAGCGGTAGTGAGGCTTCCAAAACTGGTTTCCAGGTTATGGAAATTGGGATCGGTTTTGTTATACGAAAAATTGAGCGTGCCCAGGTCGCCTAATTTCCATCCTGCGCCAAAAGTAAACGCATATCCGCTGGCGTCATTGGTTTTTATGACACGCAGCTCATCAAACCAGACCGAACCATTCAGCTCTTTCGTTACTATCGGGTCGTTATTGTTATTATATACTCCCAGGGTTATTTGTTTAATATCCCTGATTGAAGGATTACCGATAACACCATAAAATGAATTTGGCGGGCCGTTTGGTACTGGCTCATAGACTTTAGTTCCAAGACTATCTGCTTTTTGCTTCACGGCAGTAAGATCACTGAGAATGATCTTAACTTCGTTAAGCGCTTCCCAGGGAGAACCGGGACGTCTATCAGGCCTGATAGGAGCGCGGTACTCGTAGTAATTCGACGTATCGCTTCCAAGCCTTACAACAACATCTGCATCGTATTTGGCAGGATTGGTATATGTAAATGACGTATCACCATTAACGAAGAGCTTTACGATCTTATAATTGATCAGATCATACGGCTTGGTGTTAAACGATTTGAAAATTGTTTTTTCCTGTCCTGGGAGCAGATCGGTGATATCAAGCGAAACGGATTGTTCATTTGAAAGTACGTTCTGGTCAACCTGTGACTGGTCTTTTTGCCTTAATACATCACCGGGAACCGGCGGCTGGTAAATATTTGAATTATCTTCGATGTTAACAACTGATACTGTATAAGTAGAATCGTCTTTATCAGATTTAACCCACTGGTTGCCAACAAGATTGAAGTCAACGATCTTGATCTGTGTGTTTGCTTCGAATCCTTTGAACCAAACCCTTGCGTACTGGATATTTGTTAATGTTGCATTCCCGATAGCGCGTTTCCACTGGTCGAGTGGAATTATATACTGGTACCAGCCGGCATTTCCTCCGCCTGCGATGAAAGGATTTCCGTTGGTTGAGTTACTATCGAGATTGAGAGGAATAACATATTCAAAATAATTATTCGCGGTTTCCAGGTTACCGTTATTATTCAGATCTTCTGTATCAATTCTTTTTGCTTCGGTAAGATTGGTAGCGTTATTTTGTGTTCCGTTAAATGAAGTGTAGTCATTGCTTCCCTGTATCCAGGAATAGTTATCCCGGCTTGGGTCACCGCCTAAATTCGGGAAGTTCTGCTGCTCTGTCGCGTCATCCTGTCCGTCAATACCAAGATCTTCGCCAAGATCAAGCGTTCCGCTGTTATTTCTATCTTCAGTATGGTAGTTTACGTTCGGATCCGTTGAATTAATCGGCATCTTGCGGGTCGTAATTATCCTTTCAGACATTGTCCCAAGGTCAATGATCATTTTAGCGGAATCACCAGAAACAGGGCTGCCGTTATTGACCTTCATCCATATCTCGATGTAATTTATATTTTCATCGAGCAGGTTTGTTTGTGATGTATTAAGATACTTGAATACACCGCTCCAGTTATCATAATTAGGTCCGCTTGCTGTAAATTCTGATTGAGTAATATAGTTATACTGTCCAACAGTATCAGGTTTTATATCGAATACAAACGGGGTTAATGATTGGTTCTGATTGCTTGCAATACTCCGGTTGGGATACACTTCCTGGATAGGCACGTTGTTGAGAAGGTTAAACCAGTTCAGCCTTGCACGTTTCCTGTTCATTAAGCTGTCCCTATCGAGTTCATTTGTAAATGTAGGAACAAGCTGTGCATCTACAGGTATTGAAGAAAGCGTCCAAGAAAGCGGGTTTAATCCAAGCGGAACGATCTTCTTCACGCCTTCAAAATCATCAATGTATGCGACAGCTTCGCCGTTATCGCTTGGTATCCTGCTTTTTAGGGTATTTGGGTCAGGCAGCATAAAAGCAATTTCACCCTTCAGGTTCAGTATAGATTCTTCCTTGGTATTGTAACCCGGGATCTTATTAAGCAGGTTTGTAATGAAGTTTGTTTTTATATCCGTCGAAGCGTCAAAACCGATAATTGTATTGTTAGTAGGTTCTTCGCCGATCCTGATCTTATCATTCAGCGTTTGCTGTTTAAGGTTAATGAGCGTAAAGCCAAGATAGCTTGTTTTATTTATCTGAAGCTCAGCCCGTGTGCCCAACAGAGTTTTGGATGCGAGCTGGAAGAGGTCATTGGTTTCATATGTGATCTTCAGATTTGCACCGGCAACAAGTGCGCCCGCGTTCATGATAACTAGCTCACCCAGCGAGTAGTCTATAGAGTAATCTATTCCCGCCGCAAGCTCAACCGAGCCATTGAATACTTTTACGCTTCCTTCAACCAGGTTAAATCCGAGCTGGTATCTTGAAGAAGCATCACCCCTTGCTTTTCCGTTCAGGAAAAATTTCAGGTTACCAAAGTTCTGCGCTGTTGTTTTTGATGCGTTATAGATAGTATCGTTTCTACCTATAAATGTCTCCTCAACTCCTTTATCTCGCAGCGCTGTAGAAAAAGGACGGAGATACGGGAATATGATGTTTCCATTTACCAGGTCAATTGTGTTATTTACAAAGAAATCAAAGGCATTATCACCTGCGGGAATACTGTCATTGGTCTGACCGTTTACGCGGTAATCCAAACCTGTTAAGTTAAGCCAAGAACGGGTTTGTATCGCACCATTTTGTCCGTTATAAAGCGGACTTGGTGTCTGGCCAGGCTCCTGGTAGTATATGTTGAAATCAAGACTAGCGGGGTCATTTTTGACATTTCTTACGCCCAGGTTGTAAATGTTCTTCAGCATTCTGTTCCATAACTTTGTAAAAGCAGTGTCCTGGTCTGGAGAAGTTTGGAATGCAATTCTGAGTAATCGCAGTTTAAGCTTTGCATTTGAATTAACATCATTTACAAAATCACCCACCTGGATGTTTTGCTGCGAACCTGTGTTATACGTATAAGCAACTGCAATAGCATCTTTTCCATATCCCTGCAGATTGCCCGTTAATGTTATGTAACCTGCTTTTGCGTTAAATGTAAATTCAGAGTCCTGCAGTTTTACAAAATTACCCTGCATCGAGTGTCCGTTTTCGGCAACAAAAAGTGAATCGTTGTATATGTATCCGCCAAGCGGCCTGGTGCCAAGTGAATCGAAACCAAGTACAGACCTTTTGTTAGGATTATTGTTTTCAGCGATTACCCATACTTCAACCTTTGTTATCTCAATAGGCGATGTGCCGGTTGTATAATAAGTAGTGAAGAACTCTCCGTATGATTCGTCAAAGAGATAATTGTTCTCTGAGTAATCAAAAATATTGATATTGAACGGAGTTTCAACCGAACCGCCGGTTATGTTTACTTCTTTCTTTTCACTTTTCTTCTGCGATGCAATTGTAGTAAGTGTTAACGGGCCAAGCTTGAACTGTGCCTTCACACCGAAAAGTGCCTGTGTGCTGGAAATCAGATTGCTCCTGGTTTCCAACGATACGTTACCGGCCTCGATGCTCTGGATAACTTCATCAGGATAACCGGTGTATTTCAGCTTTAGCTGGTTCTCAAATTCAAATGTACGCTGTGAATTCCAGTCTGCGTCCACTGTAAGTTTATCGCCTACAGTACCTTTTGTGGTTACCTGGACTTCCTGCTTGAAGTTGATATTGTTTTGATCCTGAGTTTCGGATGTAATTGTTTGAAGGTCATTAGAGCTTCGCTGGTATGAAGCGGTTATATCTATAATACCGTTTATCTTCAGGTTAATTGTCGGAGGACCGAAAATTGTTTCACTTGCAAATGGTAGCGGGATAGTAATTTCGGTAATGTTCTTGAAAAGCTTCTCAAGGTCATCCTGAGTTTCTATCTGGTAGAAATCTGCAACAGATTTATAGAACTCCTCCTGTTCCTGCAAGCGGCTGCGTATTTCAATATATTTTTCAAACGGAATTACGCGCGGGGCTTTATATTGCTCTCCGTCAAATGATTCGGTAATGATTACATTATTCAGCGAATCAAAAGTAACATTAAACTCGGTGTACTGTGAATTATATAGCAGAAGGGGAGAGCGCATTTCGCCGTAATCCGGGATAGGGTCATCGGTACGGTTATATTTAAAATTGTTAACTCTCGCGGTTGAATCAACCGGGCCGCGAATTTTTGTTGTATCGCCGATTAGAGATGTGTCGAGGTAAGAGCCAGAAGTATCATAAATCCCGGACTGGAATTTAGTTCTGTCTCTTCCCTGCGAAAGGGATTCCTGTGTTGAACAAATAAGCACAACCAGCATGGCTGCACTAAAAAGAAACTTGGCGTAATTGGTTCTGTTAATAAACAATAATTTAGCTGGAATGATTTAAAGACAGTAGTTATCGCTCCATAGGCATTTTTAGTTTGAAATTATGTAATTTTAAAGCACAGCATCAAATAATGCAATACCAAAATTTTTAATTGAAAAATTTTGCCATTTCTTGTCATTTATCCCCTTACCTTGCTTATTTTTCATTTATATGCTATTTTTAAAGATACATTCAAAAACGTAACTATAATCTGCAAGGAGTCACAACTTCGAATCAGCAACGATTAGTGAAATATTTGAATTTGAGGATAAGCCCCGCAAAAATGGCAAGCTGAGCGGCAAGGTTCTGGTGTTAAACCAGAACTACGAAGCTATGAGCATTTGTAACGTACAGCGGGCAGTTGTGCTGCTGTTTCTCGGCAAAGCTGAGCTTATATCTGAAAAGGAAACTCAAAAAGTTTTTTCTGTGAGGTCATCCCTTCCTTTCCCGACTATTGTAAGGCTTAGAATGTACATTAAGGTTCCGTATAAAAAGATCGTTCTTTCAAGAAAAAATATTTTAAGGCGTGATAGCCATAAATGTGTTTACTGCAGCCGTTCGGATCTTCCGCTCACAATAGATCATGTTGTGCCTAAATCAAAAGGCGGCGATGATTCATGGGAGAATCTTGTTACAGCATGCGTGAAGTGCAACAATAAAAAGGGCGACCGCTCTCCGGAAGACGCTAAGATGCCGCTTGCTAGGAAACCATCGAGGCCTTCGCATATAACGTTCATGAAACATTTCGTTGGCAGGGTAGATGAGGCGTGGAAACCATACCTGTATATGAACTGAATTTTGGAAAGCTGAAGAGGAATTTTTTACAAAGAACAAAAAACCAGACACAAAGTCTCAAAGACTCAAAGGAAACAAGTTCTTGATCCAATTGAGGGATTGTATTATTTTTTAGCCGCACAAACAATCACCCTAATGCCGCATGAAAAAAGAATACTAATCTAAAACTCTAAAGTTTTGTCATTACTGCGCTATCCCTACATTAAGAAAGCAGGCAGGAATTTTGAATATAAATCAATAAACTATAAAAAATACAATCAATGTTAGAATACAAAATATATATTAACGGAGAGTTCCGTGATGCTTCAGATTCAGGAACAATGGATGCGGTTAATCCATTCGATAAAAGCGTGTTTGCGAAGCTGGCCAAATCTACAGTGAGCGATACTAAAGATGCTATCAAAGCTGCCAGGAATGCTTTCGATTCAGGTGTATGGAGCGGTAAATCGCGGGAAGAAAGAAGCGCTGCGCTGAAACAGCTTGCTGATGAGATAAAGGAAAACTCTGCTATGCTGCAGGAGCTTGAAATAAAAGAATCAGGTTCAACATTCAAAAAGTCGAAGGATGATATGTTCCTAACTTACCGCGCGGCAAGTACATTTGCAAAGCTTGCATTGAGCGATATGGACGAAGAGCTTGATATATCCAAGCCGGGCATTAGCAAAAATTTAATGGTTAGAGAGCCTGTCGGAGTTGTTTCGGCTATAATACCATGGAATTTCCCACTTCAGATGGCGATTTGGAAAATTGCTCCCGCTTTAGCTGCGGGATGTACGATAGTGCTTAAACCCGCTCCGGAAACTTCCGTAAGCGCGCTTGAGCTTGCTAAGATAATTGATTCAACTGATATCCCCAAAGGTGTAATTAACATTATAACAGGTGACGCGGAAGTTGGCGAAGAAATGGTTACAAATCCTATGATTGATAAAGTTGCGTTCACCGGCTCAACAGAGATAGGCAAAAAAGTAATGTCGCTTGCTTCGGCAACTATGAAGAAGGTTACTCTCGAGCTTGGCGGAAAATCTGCCAGCATAATTCTCGATGACGCTGATCTTGATCTCGCCATCGACGGTTCGGCTTACGCATGTTACTTCCATAACGGGCAGTGCTGCGTTGCAGGTTCAAGATTAATACTCACAAATAAAAATTATGATGAAGTTGTTGAACGGTTGAAAAACAAGCTGGCTAAAATGAAAATTGGCGACCCGATGGATAAGACCACTGATATCGGTCCGATGGTGAGCGAAAAGCAGCAGAAGCGCGTATTGGAGTATATTGAAATAGGGAAAGAAGAAGGCGCCAGACTCGTTTACGGCGGCGGCATACCTAAAGGATTTGAATCTGGCTGCTACGTTGAGCCAACCCTGTTTGCAGATGTAACCAATGATATGCGAATTGCACAGGAAGAAATTTTCGGCCCGGTGCTTGCTGTTATAAAAGCGAAGGATGAAGATGATGCGATACGTATCGCGAATGCATCGCAGTTCGGGCTGGCAGGGGGAGTATGGTCGAAAGATAACGAACGCGCATTAGCCGCTGCGAAGAAACTTCGCGCAGGTACAGTGTGGATCAATGAGTGGCATATTCTAAACGATAAAGCTCCGTTCGGCGGTTATAAGGAAAGCGGCGTGGGTAGGGAGTTAGGTCTGGAAGGATTGAAGGCATACACAGAGGTTAAGCATATTCATATTGATGAGGTTCTTGACCGTAAAAAGAAGTTTTGGTATGATGTGACTGTGCCGCAGGATTGAATCACAGATTAATCTGATTTATTGATTTCGCTGAAAAAATTAACGACCGGATAACGGTCGTTTTTTTTTATGGCTCATGTCATTGTATTGGCTAAAATGATGTATTATTTTGTATTTAACATTTATGATTTTTCGATGATCTGACAAAGTATATTAGAATCAGGTTCATTTATACAGCTTAGATTTTACAAAAATAAAATTTATGCCCAACATGAAAAAAACACACCTATTACTATTTCTTTTCTTTTCTTATTTCGTATTCAATACGGGTACGCGTGATTGTTTTTCTCAAACTCAGTTCCAGCTTGTGGTAAGAGATTCCTCTAACTCAGGATTTGAAGCTCGTTCAGTGATTCAAACGACTGATGGTGGATATGTTGCAGCAGGGGAAACCGGTGCCTTTGGCGACATGTACATAGTAAAACTTAATTCAGCCGGGCAGCTTCAATGGAGCAAGACCATTGTAGGTGATAATGTAAGTCTTGCGCTTTCGGTGGTGCAAACATCAGACGGAGGATTTATTGTAGCTGGCTATAGTCTTTCATCTCAATTTTTTGGTGCGATTGTATTGAAACTTACACCGGATGGTATTGTTGAATGGACAAGAAGTTTCCCTGGTGACCCTGCCTGGTCTGTTGTTCAAACTTTTGATGGAGGCTACGCTGCTGTCTTTTCTCCAACTGAAGGCGGCTTCTCTCCTGATAGAATGATCATTGTTAAGCTAAGTGGCGCAGGAGTTTTACAATGGAGCAAAAGATTCTCCGGGAATTCATACGCACGCTGTATCAGGCAGACTACGGATAAAGGTTATATAGTGGCAGGTGTAAAGGATTCTCTTGATGAAAATATGTTTGTTGTGAAGCTTGATTCAAATGGCTCTTTGCAATGGGCGAAGACAATTGGAGGAACTGGCGATGATTTTGCATATTCAGTAGTGCAAACAATTGATGGCGGTTATGCAGTAGCCGGATATACCCGCTCATTCGGGAATTGGTCAAAAATGTATATCGCGAAATTAAACAGCAGCGGTACGCTACAGTGGACAAAAGTTATTGCAGTAGATGGTGACCTTGCCTATTCAATCGTACAAACCAGTGACGGCGGTTACGCTGTTGCAGGTGCTACCCGTGGAGGTGGTGCTATGCTCATTATTAAGCTCAGTTTTGATGGTTCACTTCAATGGAGCCGGGTTATGGACGGCAGCTCGATAGATAGCTATGCGCGCGCCATTATTCAAACCTCAGATGGAGGATATGTAGCAGCAGGTTATGGAGGCATTGTGGGAACAAAAGGCATGTTCATTGTAAAGCTTGATAACAATGGCAATACTTGCGGTAACACTGTTTCTCATAGCATAACAGTAGACTCTGGTGGAATATTGAATAACCATATTCCATCAGTTACAGATTTTTTAATAATGGATACATTAGTCATACCTCAAACAGGTTCACTCGGTTATGTAACTCCATTATGTGTCATCGGTATTCAGCCGATTTCAAACGAAATACCGGCTACATATAAACTTTATCCAAACTATCCCAATCCGTTTAATCCCGCTACAAAAATAAAATTTGAAATAAGCGGTACTTTAGTAGCACAGACATTCCTGTCTGTGTATGATATGCTGGGCCGGGAAGTTGATGTACTTGTTAATACAGATTTGTATCCCGGCACATACGAAGTTGATTGGGACGGGTCAAATTATGCATCGGGAGTTTATTATTATAAATTGTCAGTTTTAAACTCAGGATCATCAGTCAAGTATCAGGAAACTAAACGGATGCTTCTGATAAAGTAAAAGAGATAAGCTTATGGTATAAAACGTTATTAATAGGTGGTCAAACCCGAAATCCTCATTTCCAAATCCAGTATTATATCCCGGCCCTCATTCCCAAACTCCAGTTTGGGAATGGATGAATACTACCCCACAACAAATAATATCACCCCTTCGGGGTTATCTATCTCTAATTATCATTGCTACAAGAATGTCACCCCTTTGGGGTTAATTATCTTTCCTCATTCCCAAACTCCAGTTTGGGAATGGAAGCTGTCGATGGGTTGCGCCACTGCGTGGCTTACGATATATGGTTTTCGCGGCCGATGGGCTACGCCCATCGTTAGCGGGTACCGCCCTTTCAGGGCTGTGAATTCTCATTCGTATAGCTACTGCCCATTTGGTGTTGTGAAACAACCTCATCAATTGACTCCGGCTTGTGAATGGATGTAAAGGATTCCTTTATTTATTGAATAAAACCCATTTTTTGAGTAAGTTTGTTAATAAATAATTCCTTAAGTACTAAAAAAATAACGCGTCTCCTAAAGACATAAAGTGAAAGAAGTACTCGAAAATAATCTGTTACAAACTTCGTCAGATATACGGATTAATACTCCTATAGACTTTAATATAGTTAAACAGATAATCGCTGAATCAAAACTACCCAAGGTAGGTAAAGCTTCCATCAGAGAGATCAGGACTCTTATAAATTCAATAGAAAAAGCAAGCGGCAAGAAATTTGTCAGGATGGAAATGGGCGTCCCCGGGCTGCCCGCATCACTGATCGGAGTTAATGCAGAAATAGAAGCCCTGAATAAAGGCGTAGCTTCATCTTATCCCGAGATTGAGGGCATTCCCGAATTAAAGCGCGAAATATCACGCTTCATTAAGCTGTTCCTTGATATAAATGTCGAGGAAAGGTCATGTATACCATGCACCGGTTCCACAAGCGGTAGCTTCATAAGTTTTATGACCCTTGGCAGGAGCGATCAGAAGAAGGATACGATCCTTTTCCTTGATCCCGGCTTCCCCGTACATAAAATGCAGCTTCGCGTACTGGGAATAAAACAGGATAACATCGATGTTTATAAATTCCGCGGCGAAAAACTGATGGATAAGCTTGAAGAAAAGCTGAAAGCCGGTAATATTTCATGCCTGCTTTATTCAAATCCCAACAATCCCTCGTGGATATGCTTCACCGAAAAAGAGCTAAAAATAATAGGTGAGCTTTGCACAAAGTATGATGTGATCCCGATCGAGGACCTGGCATATTTCAACATGGATTTCAGGAAAGACTATTCGCATCCGGGCAAAGAGCCGCACCAGCCGACAGTTGCAAAATACTGCAAAGATTACATGATACTGGTTTCAGGCTCAAAGATATTTTCATACGCAGGGCAGAGGATAGGCTGCATGATCATTTCAGACAGCCTGTTTAAAAGAGATTACCCTGACCTTAAGCGTTTCTACGCAAGCTCAGGATTCGGACACACGATGATATACGGCTCGGCTTATTCCGTTTCTGCGGGAGTTACCCACAGCACGCAATATGCGTTTGCAGCACTGCTGAAAGCCGTCAATGACGGCGACCATAACTTCATCGAAGAAGTTAAGGTTTACGGCAGGCGTGCGAAAATTATGAAGAAGATGTTTCTCGATAGTGGCTTCAGGATAGTTTATGACCATGATGACGGCGAACCGATAGCAGATGGTTTTTACTTCACCGTAGCATATGATGGTTATTCAGGCGAAGACCTTGTTGAAGAATTGCTGTATTATGGTATCAGTGCAATATCGCTTTCAAATACCGGCAGCCTCAGGCTCGAAGGTATAAGGGCATGTGTATCGCTCGTTGCCGATAGCCAGCTTCCGGAGCTTGAAGAAAGGCTTAAGCAGTTCCATTTGAATCACAATGGAAAATAAAGAATCAGGTTTTTAAAGCAGCAAAAATTGCAGTTTCATTATTTAAATGTCACAAAAATTAAATCTAAATTTCTTAATAGGTGAATAACATACTTTCTATACTGATCTTTGCTCCAATTGTACTTGCGATCCCGATTCTGTTCTTCAGGGATAAAGATAAGCTGATAAAGATCTATGCGCTTGCGGTAAGCACCGGTGTATTCGCGCTGGCAATGTACCTGTTTTCGATCTACAATGCCGCCGTGCCTGATTACCAGTTCATTGAAAGACATCAATGGGTGAAGGATTTCAATACTTTCTACCTGCTTGGTGTTGATGGTATTTCTATACTAATGGTAATGCTTACGGCGTTTATATTCCCGGTAACGATCCTGGGCGTGTGGAATTCAGTTACAACGCGTGTTAAGGAATTTTACTTCCTGCTGCTGCTGCTCATGGGAAGTTTGTTCGGTGTATTTTTATCACTTGATCTCATCCTGTTTTATGTATTCTGGGAGCTGATACTTATTCCCATGTATTTTATTATCGGGTTTTGGGGCGGCAAGAACAAATATTACGCGAACCTGAAATTCTTTTTATATACAATGTTCGGCAGTCTGCTGATGCTTGTTGCGATCATATGGCTGGCACAGTATTCCACCCCGCAGCTTTCGCGCTTCACCACAGATTACCTTGAGCTGAAAAAAGTCGCACCGTTTATCCCCGAAAACATTCAGTTGTGGCTGTTCCTGTTCTTTGGTATCAGCTTTGTCATCAAAGTCCCGATGTTCCCGTTCCATACATGGCTGCCTGATGCGCATACGGAGGCGCCTACTGCAGGATCAATAGTGCTTGCGGCAGTGCTCCTTAAAATGGGTACATATGGACTCATCAGATTTTCGATGGAGCTTTTCCCGCTGATGTTCGTGAAGTATGCCTGGCTGCTTGCAATACTTGGAGTGATCGGAATTGTTTACGGAGCATTGGTTTGTATCGCGCAAAAAGATATCAAGAAGCTTGTGGCATATTCATCGGTAAGCCATATGGGATTCATTTTATTGGGTCTATCTGCATTGACTATTGAATCAATTCAGGGTAGTATTTTACAGATGGTGAATCACGGACTTTCAACGGGCGCGCTGTTTATGTTTGTCGGGTTTTTATATGACCGCAGGCATACCCGTGAAATAGCCGATTACGGCGGAATAATTAAAACCATACCGATCTATGGCTCATTGTTCCTGGTCATTTGTTTATCATCAATTGGTTTACCGGGCCTGAACGGATTTGTCGGAGAGTTTATGATCCTGATCGGTTCCTTCAACTCTGCGGTGCTGCACAATCATACTTACACAATTGTCGCAACAACAGGCGTTGTGCTTTCAGCAGTCTATATTTTATGGATGTACCAGAGAGTTCTTCTTGGACCTATCACAAAAGAAGAGAACAAAAACATTCTTGACCTGAACTTCAGGGAAATATTCGCATCAGGATTACTGCTTATATTCATAATTTGGATAGGTGTTTACCCGAATACATTCCTCAACAAATCAGAAGCATCTGTGAAAAAGCTTGTTGATAATGTTGAAAATATCAGAAAGAGCCTGACGAGATAATTTAGAATCAGGCAGTAAGCATAAAAAAACACAGGCATCGTAAGTACGTGCCGCATTAAGGAAGCCTGAATGGAGCCACACATACTTAGCGTATTGCCCTTTGTATTGCTTTTGCTTGCGATCGCCATAATGCCGTTTGTTGCTCCTAAATTCTGGCATAAAAATTTTCCGGTTGTATCTGTAGCCCTTGCACTATCAACCACCGTGTATTATTTCGTCAATTCCAGCGCAGGCAGCCTGCTTCACGCCGTTGAAGAATATGTGATGTTCATCTCGCTGCTGGTGGGTCTATACGTGGTATCCGGCGGAATAGTGATAGATATTAAGGGTCTGGCAACGCCGCTAAGGAATACGATACTTCTTGCAGTCGGCGGAGTATTATCGAATATCATCGGTACCACAGGCGCATCTATGCTGCTTATAAGGCCGTTTATCAAAACCAACAAGCTCAGAATAACGAATTTTCATATTGTGTTCTTCATATTTATAGTTTCAAATGTAGGCGGTTCATTGACGCCTATTGGTGACCCGCCTTTATTCCTGGGATTTCTAAAAGGTATTCCGTTTTTTTGGATAACTGATAAGGTATTTTTTAAATGGCTGCTGGCATTGAGCATTCTGCTTATCCTATTTTTTATTGCCGACTATATCAATTTCAAGAAAGCTCCTCAGGAGATCGAGGAGAAGGAAAGTAAAGCCAAAGAACAGATCAGGATAAGAGGGGGAATGAACTTCATTTTCCTTGCAGTGGTAGTTGGCTCGATCTTTATTACTGAGCCATTGTTTCTCCGTGAAGCCATAATGCTTGTTACGGCATTTGTATCCTATAAGCTTACAAAGAAAGAACTGCATAAACGAAATCATTTTTCTTTCTTTCCGATCAAAGAAGTAGCATGGCTGTTTGTAGGTATATTTATAACAATGACCCCGGCGCTTGAGCTGCTTAGGGTGCATTCATCCGGTTTGGGAATTACAACTCCTACTCAATATTTCTGGCTGACCGGGGGACTCTCCGGCTTTCTTGACAATGCACCCACTTACTTAACTTTTCTTACTGCCTCTATGGGGTTGTATGGATTGGATGTAAACAAAGTCTCAGATGTACTTCAATTCGTAGCCTCACACGAAGCGCACGTAGTAGCAATTTCGATATCTGCGGTATTTTTTGGCGCGATGACATATATTGGAAATGGACCAAACTTTATGGTAAAATCAATTGCCGATAGCCAGAATGTGGAGACTCCCAGCTTTTTCGGTTACATGGGAAAGTTTTCGCTGCCTATATTGGTACCAATATATCTGTTGATATGGTGGCTGTTTATAGTTTAGCGTCAATTCTGTGCATCCTAAAATGATAAACTGAGAACTTCAGACGACCCGCCGGGTCGTCTCTACAGGCATATAAGAGTTGAATAGTTTACACATCAGCTTCTGTAGAGACGATGCGGTGCATCGTCTCAT
>JACSRQ010000045.1 GCA_014879675.1 Ignavibacteria bacterium | reverse complement strand
CGTCGGCAGCGTCAGATGTGTATAAGAGACAGCTTTAAGTGTAACCTTTGCTGCCTTTGGCAATCCGAATTTTATCATTGTAACAGGATTAAAAGGATTGGGATAATTCTGTTCGAGCGTAAATTTCTCGGGAATCTGGTTTTGCCATGTTATCCCGCCTGTTAGTGGATTGTAGAGCCTGAAAACACCTGCTGATGACGCAACTGCATAAGCTGAATCATACCCTTTGGCATAAATTCCGTTGATTGTTGATCCGGAAGTATTAAGAATCTGCCAGGCAGTACCGCCGTTTGAAGTTCTGTACGTCAAACCGGATGCACCGGCAATAAAACCGGTATTGACATTTGAAAATGACACCATGTATAAACTCGAAGTAAACGGTACAGCAACTGTATCCCAGTTAGTACCGCCGTTCGTAGTTTTTCTTACTGTTCCCGATAAGCCGCAGAGATAACCTGTATTGGCGTCCAACATCTGTACATCATAAAGTGATGATGTTGTACCGGGAGTCTGCGCTGACCATGTTGTTCCGCCGTCAGTTGTTTTTCTGATAGTGCCTGTTGTGCCTACAAACCAGCCTGTATTTGCGTCGTGCATATCTATGTTATAAAGCGTATTTGTGATTCCGGTTGTCTGTAGTTCCCAGTTTGCACCGGCATTTGTTGTCTTGAAAATTCTTCCCGATGCACCTGCAATATACCCTGTACCGGAATTCGCAAAATCAACATTGTACAATGTTGTGGATGTTGAGTAAACGGTAGATGTATCCCAGTTCATTCCACCGTTAGTTGTTTTGGCAAGTTTACTTGTAGTTCCGGTTACATAACCCGTCATATTATCCACCATTTTTATTCCGTAACATGTAAATGTTACGTTTTGGCTGGTGTTGAAGATCCACGATGTGCCGCCGTTGGTAGATACAATTATCGGGTATTGGGCAGCAGAACCTACGGCAATAACTTTTCCTGTCATATTATCGCACCATACGTCATTTAAAGTACCCGAATAGCCTAAGAAGTTATGTGCAGTCCAGTTTGCGCCTGCATTTGTTGTAGTATTTATCAAGCCGAAAGCGCCGACTGATGACATATTATTTCCGTTCCTGTCAAGGGAGTATTGTGTAGATACATAAGTCTGAGTACCGGCAAGTGAAACTGAATCCCATGTTGTACCGTAGTTAGAACTTCTGAATGCATAGAATGAATTTCCTGAAACATATACGTAATCTGCATCAGTGACTCCCGAAGCGTAAGTAATACTATAGAATGTACTGGTAGGCAGCCCGGTGCTTGTTTGGGTCCAGTTAAGCCCGCCATCGGTAGTAACTCTGATAGCTGTAGAACTGCCGCATACCCAGCCTGTCATTGCATTTTTGAATTTAATATCATACAAAGTAGAAGAAGCCCCGGTTGAAACTACAGTCCAGTTGGTTCCGCCGTTTGTTGTGTACCTGATATTTCCGGTTGTGGTTGAAACATAAATCGTATCTGTGTTCAATGCAAAAACGCTGTACAACGCTACCGAGGTACCCGTTGAAATGGCCGTCCAGTTCAATCCGCCGTTTGTGGTTTTACGTATGTTACCGCCAGTAGATGTACTGAAGAAACCTGTGTTAGCATTAAGAAAATGCATTCCGTAGATTATACCGGTTTCACCTGTTGTGATTGTATCCCACGTAAGACCTGCGTTAGTTGTTCTGGCAAGTTTTCCCGTTTCGCCTCCGGCTAATCCGGTATTCTGGTCAAAAAACCAGCCGCTGTAGGCATAGATCTGGTTATTTTCCTGTGTACCAAAAACATTGGTACTGATAAACCAGTTTGTTCCGGAATTGGTGGTTTTTATAAATGTACCCGAATAGCCTAATGCATAATGAGTAGCTGCATTAAAAGTTTTTACATACCTTAAAGTGTTTCCTTGCGGCGTTGGATGAACCCATTTCCATGGTGAATTCACCTGTGATAGTAACTGAGTATTAAAGGAAATGAAAACTGCCAGCAATCCAAAACAAGTTATCAGAAATTGTTTTTTCATAAATTTCTCCTGAATAAATAAATTATTTAATTAATGTAAATTGGATTTTTTAATATATAAACTAAATATACCTACAGCAAGGGTAATAAATTCCTACATTTTTTAAGACTTTCTTCCTACGCGATGCAGATTTGATTTGCTGAATTCCATGCAATATTTCTTGCTTGCTGCACAGGTTAATTCTATTTTATGCTATGCAGTGATACTAATTTATATCTTACTGTAGGGAATGCATCTGAGCCATTTTTGAGATGGATATAATATATCTTAATTCAACATGAATAAATCAAACGGTTGAACTTCGTGATGCATTCCTGAATATCAATTGTGATATGCATCGGAGATAGTAGAGTATGCAAGCTACCCCCTTGTGTTCCCACGTGCCTGTGCTGTCCTTCGGCCTGTCAGGGGGAAATGTTTTTGTACTATCAGGTCTATTCTGCGCCGTCAGGAGTTACCTCATGACGTATGTCTTTTGTAACTCGAATCGCCTGATTCGAGAGCGTTTGCAAAAAGCACACAATCCGGTCAGGGACCGGATTTACTATGACCTCGAAGCAGTTGCACATTACATCGTGTGCGACTCCGCTGGAGTCGGTTATTTCTAATGCAGCATTTCTATAAATGTTTGACCCCTATGGGGTCAAGAGCAAATCTACTCTATGTTTCTATGCCTCCGTGTTAGCAAAACAATCCGGTCAGGCGACCGGATTTACATCTTTTCGCTGAACTAGGGAGTACTCGAGCTCCGTAGGAGCGCTATGTTTGTAGAGGAATCCGCAAAAATCAAACCAAGCTTCGCTCCGAAGGAGCCCCTTTAGAGTAGGAGCGGCATGTGCTTTTTAGTTAGATTGTTGATAGGGTAGAAACAGGGTAAACAAAAAGGGAGCATCTCTGCTCCCGTTAATTTTGATTGACTATTTTTTCTTCTTGTAGTTTGAAGCTATTACTCTATAATAACTTGTGAACTCTCCTGAACATCTGAGGTGCCGAGCACACAGGAATAATTTCCTTTTTCCAGATTCGCCGTATTAAGATTTATTTCATAACTTCCGGCTTGCAGATTGTTGTAGATGTAAGTCCGCACCAGATTTCTGTTCGAATCATATAGCCCTATCTTAACAAATGAAACATCAGGCAGTTCGAATTTTATTATGCTTGCCGATGACTGGTAGATCCTGTAATTTAAGCCTGCCGCTTCCAGTTTGCTGAAAGTGGTTTTTACAGTTGGTTCAGGGAAGTTAACTTCCTTAAATGTCTGCGAAAACAAAATGCTGCCGTTCGCAAACAGAAATAATGCTATCAGCATTGCTATTGCTGCAAAAATATTGAATTTCTGTAGGGTATTCTGCTTTTTCTCATATCTTGACATGTTGTTGTTTCTCCCTTTTAACTATTAGCTTAAACTACTAATGTAAAAATATTATACGAATAGCTGTTCCTCAATACCCTATTATTGGTATAGTTTGATTAAGCCTCTTGTTTTTTTGAAATATACATTGAGAATTTTGCCATTTTTCTCTATATTTGAATAAATCTAACACTAAAATGAAATTCAGCCAATATTTTCTTCCCACTTTAAAAGAAGTACCCTCAGACTCCGTTATTCCTTCACATATTTTAATGGTGCGCGCCGCTATGATAAGGCAGCTGACTGCAGGCGTTTACTCATACTTGCCGCTTGGATTGAGGGTTTTCCGCAAAATTGAGCAAATTGTCAGGGAAGAGATGAATGCTATTGGCGGAAATGAATTTTACTTGCCGGCACTTTCACCCATTGAGCTTTGGGCTGAAACCGGCAGACTTGAAGATTATGGCGATGATATTTTCAGGATCAAGAACAGGGAACTTGTGCTTGCGCCGACTCATGAAGAAGTATTTACCTCAATTGCCAAACCAAATTTGATCTCGTACAAAAATCTTCCGCAGATATGGTACCAGATACAGACCAAGTTCAGAAATGAAGCACGTCCACGTGGCGGTGTTTTAAGGGGCAGACAGTTCACAATGAAAGATGCTTACTCATTCGATGCAACATGGGAAGGACTGGATGAATCATATAACAAGCATGCTCAGGCATACAGGAACATATTTACTCGTTGCGGCCTGAAGTTCTTCACAGTGTCTGCATTCAGCGGCGCAATGGGCGGAAGTGAATCCGAAGAGTTCATGGTTGAAGCAGATGCTGGTGAAGATACTGTGGTTATCAGCGCTGATAATTCCTATGCATCAAATATTGAAGTTGCTAAGTCGTACGGTGAGCCGGTTGGAAGAAAAGAGTCGGGGTTATCTTATGAAGAGTTTCACACGCCGAACATTAAAAGTATAGATGAATTGGCTGGTTTTCTCGGTATTACCGATCGCTCAAGACTTGCTAAATCAAGGCTTTTCGTTGTTCCGCCCAAAACAGAAGGCAAAAAAGAAGAGTATGTTCTGGCGCTTGTATGCGGCGATGATGAAGTGAGCGAAACCAAGCTGGCAGGCTATTACCCTGGTATCAGGGCGGGCCATCCCGAAGAATTGCTTGAGATCGCCGGTGCAGATGCCGGTTCGATCGGACCCATTAACTTCAAAAATAAAGATGTAAAGGTTATTGCAGATCTTAGATTAAAAGATTCTGATGAACTTGTCAGCGGCGCTTGTAAAAATGATTACCACATAAAGAACATCGATCTCAAACGAGATGTAGCCGGAATAGTTTATGAAGATATAAGGACTGTCAAAGATGGCGAGCAGACTGTGGATAAAAAGTCCACCCTCAGGTTAACCAAGGCAGTTGAAGTAGGACATATATTTAAACTGGGAACCAGATACGCAGAAGCGCTGGGAGCAAAATACCTTGATGTAAACGGGAAAGAAAATGTGATCATCATGGGAAGTTATGGGATTGGCATCGAAAGAATTGCCGCAGCTTATATTGAGCAGAATCACGACAAGGATGGAATTGTTTGGAGCGGCGAGATTGCACCATTTAAGATACACCTGGTAAGCGTAAATAAAAAAGCAGATCCTGTTAAAGAATCTGCCCTGAAGCTTTATGATGAACTTACCCAATTAGGGTATGAGGTTCTGTTTGATGACAGGGATGATATCAGTCCCGGCGTAAAATTCAAAGATGCAGATCTTATCGGCATACCACTGCAGCTTGTTGTAAGCGATAAAAACATGAAAAATGATGAAATTGAAGTGAAATTCAGAAGAACAGGGGAACGCGAAAAAGTTAAATATTCAGATATTCTAAATAGACTACCAAGTTTAATAGAAAAATCATAATATTGCCGTTTAATATAAGTCATTTCAACTAACTTCAAAATACGGCCGCTATAGAGATAGTTTATACCATTCTATTGTAAAACTAACATTTCGTTATTGTCATTTCGTTTAACTAATAAGCAGTTAGCATTTTACGGCTTAGCATTGCTGGCTGTTGCGGCAATGTTGGGCAGCGTTAGCCTTACTTACCCGTTTGGAAGGGATCAGGGTATTTATGCTTATGCCGGCAAGCTTCTGCTTGAAGGCAAAATGAACTACAAGGAAGTGTTTGACCTTAAGCCCCCCGGAATACATTTTTTCTTTTCATTTATTCAGCTTGTTGCGGGTGAATCAATGCTTAACGCAAGGATACTGGATATACTTTGGCAATTCCTTACTGCAGTAGTAGTAATGATAATCTCATCAAGGCTCACCCGGAATATTTATCTCTCCCTGGTTTCTGCGTTCCTGTATATATTCCTCTACTTCCGTATGGATTACTGGCATACGCTCCAGGCAGATGGCGCGTTGAATCTGTTCTTTGCACTTACTGTACTGCTAACTATATCTAGCTTCTATTCGCATTCGTTCCTTAAAATATTCGCAGCGGGACTTGTCTTCGGTATAGCATTGCTCTTTAAATACACCATAATTTCATTTCTTCCTTTGCTATTGATATGCTTTCTGCTCTCGAAAACTGAACTAACCAGCCTGCGTATTAAGAATGTTATTATATTTTTAACAGGGCTTGTATCAATAATTCTCTCTGTGGTGCTTCTGTACCAGTTTACGGGCGCGCTTCCAGAGCTTATTAATGTACAGTTTGTGCAGACTCCGCTTTACACTTCAATTGCGTATGAAACCGAAACAGGCGGTTACATTTTTTCGCAGTTATTGAAATTGTTCGTTTATTCAGTATATGCGCCGCTGATCTGGTTCACCGCAGCAGCTTTAGTATTGCTTGCCCGCGCTAAAAAGTTAGATTTTCCTTCCCTGGTATTATTTTCATGGGTTGCGGCGTCTTTATTCAGTTTAATAATACAATGGAAGTTCTATTATTATCATTTTTTGGTTATCATCGCGCCGCTTGCAATTGGTGCGGTTTATTTCGTTTCACTGCTGCTTGTTAAGCTTCCCGATAGAAAGAAGTACGCTGCCAAATGGGTGCTGGCTGTATTCTTTGTT
Source organism: Ignavibacteria bacterium (assembly GCA_014879675.1). Lineage (GTDB taxonomy): Bacteria > Bacteroidota > Ignavibacteria > Tepidaquicellales > OLB5 > OLB5. The sequence continues at coordinate 10,028 of JACSRQ010000045.1, read as the reverse complement.
GCTTTTGCCGGATATGCTTTTAAGCCATACCTTACTTCATACCCGGTTCTGTTTTCGGTTTTATCACAGCAGAGGTCATTAAAGGATGCATATAAGTATAACGGATTCACTACGGACTCAGTATTCATGATCTCAAAAACGCTGCGAGCTGTTGAAAAGGTTGAAAACGAAACCAATAAAACTGATAATATATTTGTCTGGGGCTTTGATCCGCTCGTGTACTATCTATCAGGCAGAAACTGTACTTCCCGATTTATCTATAATTTTCCACTCTTGTGGAAAGGAGAGAACAGCGATCTGAAAAAGGAGTTTATGAGTAAAATGGAGGCGAATCCCCCGAAAATGATTCTTGTCGCCAAAAATGATCCATTACTGTTCATTTCGGGATATAATGAAGATTCCAAGCGGCTTTTGGGCAGATTCACTGAATTTAGTTCATTTATAGATATCAGGTATTCACTCTATACATCAATTGATGATTTCGATTATTATAGGTTGAAGAATTGGTAAGAAAAAGAAAAAAGATAAAGATAATTCTGGCATCAGCTTCCCCCAGACGAAAATTGCTGTTAAGTGGCCTATTAAACAATTTTGGATTGAAGTTTGTAGTTAAACCAGCTAATATTGTTGAACATATCCCTGAAAAAATTACAGATTACGGCAAGTTTGCGTCAGATCTTGCTTATGAAAAGGCTGTTTCGGTTGCCCAAAAGTCTGATGGAATTGTTATTGCCGCGGATACTATAGTTGTACACAGGCGAAAAGTGATGGGCAAACCTGAAGACAAGGATGATGCCGTTAGGATGCTCAAGGTATTAAGCGGTAACGAGCATGCTGTTTATACAGGGTTGGTAATCCTTGAAACAAAAAGCGGTAAGTGTTATAAAGTATTTGAAGTTACAAAGGTTAAATTCAGGAAGATTCTTAACCCTGAAATTCAGTATTATACCGATACTAAATCGCCTTATGATAAGGCCGGTGCGTATGGGATACAGGATGATTTCGGCAGTACATTTGTCGAAAGTCTAAAGGGAGATTATTTTAATGTGGTGGGGCTGCCAATCGTAAAAACGTATTTGGGACTCCAAAAATTTATGAAACTGATCTGATTGTTCCAAAAGTATAAGAAAAAAATAATCTTCTCCGTGGTTCTGGGTGCAGTTGTGTTCCTCGGATTAAGTATATATGCCAATTTCGAAGAGCTTATTGAGGCTTTCGCTATTTACAACTGGATACTTTTCCCGGTGATATTGATTCTTTCACTTTGCAACTATATGTTCAGGTTCTTCAGGTGGGAATATTACACTAAGATTCTTGATATCAAAGTTGAAAGAAAAATGAGCTTTTTGATATTTCTTTCTTCATTCATAATGTCTGTTACCCCCGGAAAGATAGGGGAGGTGTTTAAATCTTACCTGCTGAAGGAACAGATAGGTACACCGGTTTCCAAAAGTGCGCCAATTGTTTTTGCTGAAAGGATCACAGACTTTTTATCACTTGTAATGCTGAGCATCGCAGGTGCATTGGTGTTTGGGTATGGAACCGAGATCATAATCAGCTTTGGGGCGGCATTTGTTATAATGGTGTTTATTATCAGCAATAAAAAACTATCTTATGCCATAATCGGGCTTCTGGAGAAGTTCAAATTCATCGCAAGAGTATCCCATAAGCTGCATACTGCTTATGATAGTATTTATCAAATGGTACGATTTAAGGAATTAATTATAACCATAATTTTGAGTATTTTCGCATGGTCATTTGAGTGTTTCAGCTTTTACCTGGTCATTAACGGGTTCGGGCTGGGCGAAACACTGCACATTGACCTGTTGATAGCAACCTTTGTATATGGCTTTGCTACAATTGCCGGTGCCGCTACAATGCTGCCTGGGGGTTTGGGAGCAACAGATGCAAGTATCACCGGTTTACTGGTTTTGCTTACACTACCCAAGAGTGTTGCCGTAGCTTCTACGCTTATCATAAGGGCAGCCACATTGTGGTTTGCTGTAGTGGTTGGTATTGTTGCGGTGATGTTTTATCAAAAAATTTCTCATAAGAGCATTAATCAAATTGTTCTGGAATCTTAACTACATATAATCATGGAAAGAAAAATACGCGTTATAATTGCGAAAGCCGGCCTTGACGGACATGATAGGGGCGCGAAAGTTATTGCTGCTGCATTCAGGGATGCAGGTATTGAAGTAATATATCTCGGATTAAGACAAACACCTGAAATGATAGTTGAAGCTGCATTGCAGGAAGATGCCGATGCTATCGGGATCAGCATATTGAGCGGCGCTCATATGACTGTTTTCAGAAAGATCAGCGAGCAGATGAAAGCGAAAAATGTTGATAATGTCCTTCTATTTGGCGGAGGCATTATTCCTAAAGAAGATATAGATAAACTTAAAGCTATCGGGGTTGGAGAACTTTTTACTCCGGGTACACCCACTCATGAAACTATTGAATATGTTAAGAAATGGGTTAATGAGCACAGAAAGCTTGAAGTATAGTTTATACTGTATCCTGAAATCATAAATATAAAAAATTTAAATATACATGGCTATTAAATTTGGAACTGATGGCTGGCGGGCAGTCATTGCAGATGAGTTCACTTTTGAAAATCTGAAGAAGCTATCTAAAGCTACTGCAATCGCATTTGAAAAACACCCGAAGCTCAAAAACGGTATTGTTATCGGTTATGATACCCGGTTCCTCTCGCAGGAATTCGCGGAATGTGCTGCAGGGGTATTCGCTAACCATGGGATCAAAGTGTATCTGACAGATTCATTTGTAACAACTCCTACGGTTTCACTTCTCAGCAGGGATAAAAACCTTGCGTACGGTGTTATGATAACATCATCACACAATCCGGCTAAGTATAACGGATTCAAGCTTAAGGATGAGTTTGGCGGCTCTATGGGGCCGAAGAATCTGGTTGTAATTGAAAAAGAACTTGAGAATTCTGCTGAATTTGATTATGGCACACGGACTTTCAGTGAGCTGCTTGAAGTGGGTGATATTCAGTATATAAAAGGACGCGAGTATTATATAAACACCCTTAAAGAAAAAATTGAAACCGACAGGATTAAAGATTCAGGCTTACGAATAATTTATGATGCGATGTTTGGGTCAGGACAGGGAATGATGGATGGGCTAATCAATATTACCGCGATCAGAAGTGAGGTTAACCCTTCGTTTGGCGGTGCCAGTCCCGAACCTGTTGCAAAGAATCTCTCGCTCATCTCCTCGGAGATGAAAAGCGGTAAATATGATATCGGTATAGTAACAGATGGAGATGCGGATAGAATTGCAGTGTTCGAAGAGAACGGCGAATTTGTGGATGCACAGAAGACCTTTGCGCTCCTGTTGACATACATGCTGGAAGAGAAAAAAATGACCGGCGGTGTGGTTAGGGGATTTTCATCAAGTGAACTTATCAAAAAGATCTGCGATAACTATGGAATAAAGCTTTATACTGTTCCCATTGGCTTTAAATATATCTCTGAGCTGATGATCAAGGAAGATATCCTTATCGGCGCTGAAGAGAGCGGCGGTATTGGTCTGAAACATCACCTGCCTGAAAGGGACGGTATTTTTAACGGAATGATGTTTGCTGAAATGCTCGCTGTGAAGAAGAAAAAAATGAGCGACTTGATCGCCGGGATAGAAGAGAAGTATGGCAAATTTTATTATAAGAGGATAGACCAGCATCTATCGAGTAATGAGCTGAAATCGGAACTGATTGAGCTTGCTTCAAAGTTAAAAGAAGTTGCAGGGTTAAAAGTGATTGGTATAGATAACCTGGATGGCTGCAAACTGTTGTTTGATAGCGGCTGGCTGCTTGTCAGAGCCTCGGGAACCGAGCCATTGCTGAGAATATATACTGAAACTTTCGGGGTAAATAAGACTGATGATATTCTGAAAGATATATTGCAAAAGTTTAAACTATAAAACATGAGAATTAATCGGATCACGCTTTTTCTTTTATTGTTGCTATCTGTCGTATCTGTTTATTCCCAGATTCCCGGGAATGATAAGAATACAAGCACACAAAATCCAATGAGGAGTTTTGACCTTGGTGTCAATACTTCCAAGATAGATCTGCAGAATTTTGACATTCTGAAACAGATCGAGCCGGGTTCAGGTACAGGTACAATATACAATGACCAGCTTCTTGAAGGTGCAATTGATGCAAACAATTACATAGTAGGGCCAAATGATATATTTTCGCTTGGTGTTTGGGGTATTGTTAATACTCCGATACCTGTGGCGGTTAGTCCGGAAGGCTCATTGATCATTCCATCAGTTGGTGAAGTAGCAGTTTCGGGTTTAACTTTGAACGAAGCGAAATCAAAAGTTATTGCTGCGGTAAAGAAGCGTTACATTTCTGCTGAGATAACACTTACATTAATATCACCGCGCAGGTTCCTGGTGAATGTTAGCGGTGTTGGTCAGGGAAGCTACCCAACCAGCGCGATAATGCGTGCCAGCACTTTGATATCATTCATTTTATCGGATAGTCTTTCACTGGTCAAGTCAGGAACCAGCCCGGGAGATAGGTACAATTTCAGTATGAGGAACATAAAGCTGAAAAGGAAGAATGGCGAGATCCGTCGAGTTGACCTTTATGAATACTTTGCAACACAGGATGAAAAGTTCAATCCTTTTTTAAGAGAAGGCGATGTAATAGTTCTTCAGAAGTATGATTGGGAAGGAAAGTTTGTAGCTGTACAGGGAGCGGTTCAATTTCCGGGAGTATTCGAGTATATCGAAGGCGATGACCTGGAAACCGCTATTGCGCTATCAAGAGGTTTCACCACTGTTGCTAATCTCGATAGCATTATCATTTCGCGAATGGACCTGACTGCAACCAAAATGACTAAGATGATAGTAAAGTTTGAAGAAAATAAGGATCTGAAGCTGGAAGTTAACGATCGGGTATATGTTAATCCTTATGCCGAGCAGAGAAGAGATTTTAAAGTTTCGATCTTAGGAGAAGTAGTCAGACCCGGAACTTACCCGATAACATTGAACACTACAAAGCTATCTGATATAATTAACGAATCAGGAGGATTATTGCCGCACTCTTATTTGCCAAATTCAGAAGTTTACAGGATGCTTGATACTTTCTTTTTGCAGGTGAAGAATCGTGATACAATTGAAAATGTATATACGAGGCGGCTCAATGATATAGTTTCAAATTCTGCAGAAAAAGAGAGTTTCGATCAGGATTTGTTGAATAAGATTGGTAGGGTTAATGTAGATTTTGAAAAATTAGCTGTAGGCGATAGATCTCAGGATATAACATTAAAGGATGGCGACATAATTTACATTGCAGATAATAAACAAGAGGTGTATGTTTATGGACAGGTAAACAGGCCCGGATTTGTCCCGTTTAAAGAAGGTGCCAATGCACAATATTATATTGATGCTGCAGGCGGGTACGGCGAACGTGCAAATGAGGATGAGGTGCGGGTTATCAAGTTCAAAACCCGTGAATGGCTTGAGCCTGATGAGGCAAAGATACAATCCAGCGATTTTGTTTATGTGCCGCGCCAGATCAAACGCGACTTCGCGTATGATATAGATTTAATTTCAAAAGTAGCTTCAGTTATTGTAAGCGTAATTACGCTCACATTGCTGGTAATCCAAACACAGAAATAGGAGATTTTTTTGGAAGATCGAAATAATCCTTCAACAATAGTTGATGTTATTATAATTTTTTTGAAAAATAAGATTGCAATCTTTATTGGCACATTTGTATTTTGTTTGATAGCCATAATATTGTATTTTTTTGTCTTTGATTTAATCTTTCTTTCAACATCAACCGTAAAAAGTGCGGGCAGAAGTTCTTCATTGTTAGGTTCACTTGGTGAGAGTGTTACTGGACTGGGTGGATTGGACGATTTCAGTTTAGGCAGTTCTAAGAGTGCTAAAGAAATGGCTTTATATGAGCAAATACTAAAAAGCAGGAAATGTCTGGAAGATGTGATAAGAAAATTTGGTATAATGGAAAGTGAAAAGATTCAGTATATGGATGATGCAGTCAAATATTTCATAGATGAAAAGCTCCTAATCAAACAAGATAATGTTTCAGGAATCTTAACCGTAGGTATTTATGACAAAGACCCGCAAAGGGCCAAAGAAATTTTAGAATATGTTCTCAGCTCACTAGACAAGATAAATATTGAAATAGGAATTGAAAATGCAAAGAATAATAGAGTGTTTGTTGAAAGAAGATATTTACAGGCGAAAGAAGATTTGGCAGCAAGTGAAGACAGTCTCAAAAAATACCAAACAATATACGGAATTGCTCCTGATTTGCAGATTAAAGCTAGTGCCCAAATCGTGTTTACAATGGAAGCTGAGTTAAAGACTGAAGAAGTAAAGCTTGATGTGTTAAGAAACATGCTTAGTGAGGATCAGCTTGAGGTCAAATCACAGATAGCCAAAGTTAATTCTATCAAGAACAAAATTGTGGATATTCGTAGTAGTACTGATTTAGATGAACTTTTAAAACTTGGCAATTCTCCCCAGGTTTTGATGGGATATCTAAGACACCAAAGAGATGTTGAGATAAATACGAAAATACTATCATTCGTTCTGCCTCTTTATGAGCAAGCAAAAATAGAGGAAAAAAAAGAAACTCCTACGATAATTGTACTAGATTCTCCTAATGTTGCTGATAAGAAAACAAAACCAAAGAGATTCACAATGGTTTTGCTTATTACGGCAATTGGATTTGTTTTCACTTTAAGTTTTTTCGTATTGAAGGAAAAAGCATACACAAAAGTAATTATCCTGAAATCCCAACTAAAATAGTTATGACCAATGACTACACCAAATATCTCCAATATAGCCCTCTATTCGGCAAGTCGTGTTTTCTCTAATATGTCTTTGGTTTGTATTCTCGTCTTTGTAACTGCTTTCACTAATGGAGAGAATCTCTTTTTTAATTTCAACCATGTTATTGTTACATTCATTGTTACCTGCATACTGGTATTACTCAACATGGACAAGCTTTTTTTTCATAAGAAGATTCTATCCAGTTATTTCTTTTTATTTATAGTTTTGTTTGTGATTTCATTTTTCGCTTCAATGTATTTTGGTCTGGACTATACCAGTAACCCAAACTTAAATAGGTATGACATTACATTTGATGCATCGTTGAGGTCGCTCTTGTTCAAAATACCAATGCACTTGACATTGATATTCTTCATATATTTAGGAATTGATCGTCTATCTGAAATAAAGAGGATTCTATTTGCATTTATTTTGTGTGCTTTAGCTGTCAATATTATTACTCTTTTTCTGTTATCCACTGGCATAAATACAATTGAAGGTAGGCTTGCTTCGACCTTTGAGGATCCAAACTATCTTGGAAGACTAGAAGTTATCTCCATTGCAATTTCTATTTGCTATTTGATTTTCAAGGAATCGAGTTTCAACCTTAAGATGATTATAATTGCCAATATGGTTTTCTCATTCCTAATTCAAGTGTTTACATATTCAAGATCTTCAGTATTGTCACTAGTGGCAGTTATTATTTTAATATTTTATTTTTCGAAGAGTAAATTCTTGAAAATAATCTTCACTTCGGGACTGATTCTTGGTATGGTTTTGCTTATACCGATTATGTCTTCAGTGAGATATGGTGCTGGAAGTGATGCCGACATAAGCTTTATAAGTACATTTCTTGATCCTTCAAATGCTTTAAGAATTCTCTTAAATTTGATTGCACTAAAAATGTTCGTTCATAGTCCTTTTTTCGGGGTTGGCTATAATAATTTCTACAATGTAATGTTGAATTATTCAGAATTTTTTCCGATATCATTGCCTCTCATTACAAATACCGTTATCGTTCACTCCTGGTTGTTCACTTTACTTGCAGAACAGGGCCTTTTGGGATTTATTAGCTTTGTTTCGCTGCTCATAATTAGTTTCAGAAGGTTAGTTATTTCAATAAAACAGAGGATTTCCTCGGATAACCTCTTTGTAGGGGTTTCCTTACTCTCTCTATTTTTTATTGTTGTTTTCAATGGTCTTTTTTTTCCGACCATCATAATGGAACTATTGTTTTCTTTGATTTGCGGTTTAATAGGTTCCTATTTAAAAATAATGAAGATCAATTATTCTTCCACTATTGAGAAGTTGAGAGTTCTATGATCGATGAGAATCCAAATCTGGTATCTCCCAAAATCTCAGTTATTTTGGTGGTATTTAATAATGAAAGATACATTGAACAATCTATTTATTCAGTATTAAACCAAGATTATGAGAATTTTGAATTGATAGTACATGATGATGGTTCTACAGACGCGACACCGAATATATTGAAGAAATTTGAAAAATTGGACAACTTTAAGGTGGTTTATGGAATCCATACCGGCAATATCGGCAGGAATAGAAATTTGCTGGCAATGATGTCGTCCGGAAGTGTACTAGCTTTTATAGATAGTGACGATATTTGGAGAGTTAACAAATTATCAAGTCAAGTGAAATATATAAATGATTTTTCTCTTGTTTGCTGCAATGCTTCCATAATCGACGACAACTCAACAGTCATTAAAGATACTTATTTTCCTGATCAAAAAAGTGATATGCAAATAACACTAAAAGAACTGCTTACTACCAATTACATTCTAACATCTAGTGTTGTTATTAGAAGAGAAAGTTTTTTCAGGTATGGGGGCTTTGAAGAAACGCTTGGTTTTAGAGGTGAAGATTATCTGCTATGGCTGGAAGTGTCTGAAAATTCTCGAATCGTATTCATGAATTCAAATTTACTGGATTACCGAGTACACTCTTCAAATTTGTCTTACAAGAATGACCAAGAGAGAATTAAACTGCTTAAAAGGACAGTTGAAATAAGATCGAGGTATGTCAATATAGAAACAAAAAGCATAAAAAAAGCTTCACTGAAAGGTTGCGCCATAGTATCTGGTGAATTGTCGAAATTGTACTACAAAAATCATGAATACACTATTTCTTATAATTATTCGATTTATTTCCTTAAATGGTATTCGCCTAAGTTATCTTTGAGGTACCTTAAATTTTTGTTTATTACATTCTTTTTACTACTGTTGAAGTTAATGAGTCGAGGTAACAAATCAAAGAAATTGTAAAATCAATATCGAAACTTACGCTTTCATCAGGATTTAATATTCTATCCCAGATAATTAAAACTAAACTTATGGCTATTCTTGTTGGTCCAATTGGAATAGGGGTAATGTCACAGTTAGGAGGTATATCTGCTATAGTCTTTTCCGTTATACCTTTGGGAACCGTAGGTATAACAAAGTATCTATCCCAATACTTTGAAGATGACAGGAAAGAGGATATTAGGGCACTAATTAAGTATGTAGTCGTTTGGAATTTTCCTATACTATTAACAGCCATGATCTTGATTGTTGTTTTTAGTGAGAATATTTCAAAATTTCTGTTCAATGATGCTCACAATTCATATTTAGTTGTCATTTTCGGATTGTCATTATTTTTCGGTCTACTATCATCAATAGTGGAAATTGTTCTCAAATCAGTTAGGAAGGTTAGTTTGTATGTTAAATATACTATAATATCTGCATTGCTAACTTTGCTTATTTCAATTCCTGCAATCTATTTTCTTAATCTTACCGGGGCTGTACTGACTTTCGGTTTTACATTTTGTTTCAGTTTTCTAGTTGGTTTCCTTCTGTTGAAAAAAAACAATTTGATTCCAATTGGAGCCAAAATGAAGAAGACAGAAAAGAAAGTAAAGTCAGATATTTTGAAGATTGGACTTGCAAGCACTATTATGCTTGTTATACAGCAAGTAACTTTAATATACATCAAATCGACTATTGCTGCCAAGTTTGGATTATCAGAAGTGGGGATTTATCAAAGTGTGTTTTCTATTTCTACGAATTATTTTGGCCTTTTTTTCGGAATTATCGGAATTTACTGCATTCCCAAGTTATCAACACTCAAGGAAAATTCTGAAACTATATTGGAGCTGTCTCTTATACACATCTGACGCTGCCGACGACGGA
>JACSRQ010000156.1 GCA_014879675.1 Ignavibacteria bacterium | reverse complement strand
GCAGCAATGCTGTAGAAATAAATTCCGCTTGCAAACCTTGCAGCATCCCATTTAACCATGTACTCTCCCGCCTTAAGCTGTTCATTCACCAGATTTTCTAACTCGCGTCCCATTACATCATAAACAGATACTCTGACAAATGATGCATTCGGAACATCAAACCTGATCGAAGTTGAAGGATTAAACGGATTTGGATAATTTTGCCTTAACTGGAAAGATGACGGAATAACTCCGCTAACAGGGTTTATTGCTGATATTTTGGAATATCTTAAAGTATAAAATGCGATACCTGTACCCGAAAAATTAGCAGAGCCGGTAACATAGATCCTGTCGGTATCCTGCACAGCAACACCGGATATATAGTCGTTTCCGTTTGCAGTTCCGCTTTCCCTTTTCTCCCAGTTAAATGTTCCGTTATTTCTGTATGAAATAGTCAGGTAGTCATAACCTGTTCCAATACTGGAACCAGCCACATAAACATTACCTGATGCGTTATCGACAGAAATGCTGAACGGAATATCGGTACCTGAATTGGTTGTTCTCTGCACCCATTGCTGGGCAAGAGCCGAATTGTATTTTATTGTGGCAAAATCATAACTTGTTCCAGCACCGGAACTGTACCCTGTAACATAGACATTGTTAGAATTATCAATTGTCATTTGTGTCATCTGGTCGGTGCTTCCATATGGTCCATTATAGGATGCAACGGCGTTGCTATCGCCAGTTGCGCATGAATATCTTATTGTCATATAATCCTGAACGCCGCCAAACCTGAAGCTGTATCCGCCTACGTAAACATTGGTAAACGTATTATCGATCACGAGCGCAACTGCGTTATCTTCTGAGTTTCCGGTACCATTGTGTTTTTTAGCCCATCCAAGAGTAGCATTTGTGTTGATCTTAATAGTCAGATAATCTTCGGAGCCGAAAGAGCCTGTGCCTGATTTGCCTGTAACATAAACATTTGAAGAACCGTCCAGTTTTATTGCCTGTGCCTGGTCAACTGTATTTGAAAGCGGCCCTGTATAAATATAAGGCCAGCCGACAACTACATTCCCGGAAACATCATATTTTAAAGTTGTAAACTTCTGCCCCTGTCCGCTGCCAACATCGCTTCTGCCTGTTGTATAAACATTCCCGGTAGGATCGACAGCAATAGCAAAACCATAATCCCCGCCGTTACCTGTGCCGTTATATGTTTTTACCCAAAGGCGGTTTCCTGTGGCAGCATCATACTTTATGGTAACAATATCCCGTGAAGGAACAAATGACCAGCCTGTAACATAAACCGCATTATTATCGCAGGTTATTGCACTGACTTTATCTTCCAGACTCGAAACCCCGTTATACCGGTTAACCCAAAGAGTATCTCCTGTATCCGGATTATACCTGATGGTAACAATATCGGCCGCAGATCCTGAACCTATGCTCCATCCTGTAACGAAAACCATGCCCAGAGAATTTACGCAAATTCCCACAGATGAATCCTGCTGTACTGCAGGTCCGTTGTAGAGCTTTGCCCAAACTGTACTTGGCTGAGAGTGTAATGTGGGTTGATATGATAATCCTAAAACTACCGATAATAAAAACAACAAAGGAAAAGTTTTGTTCATATTAAATATACTATTAAGTTTCTTTGATCTTCCAATAAAATACTTCTTACACGGTAGCGTTGCAATACCGTCTAAACGTGAATGCCTTTCTCAAATATAAACAAAATAAAATGAATTAAAGATGCACTACTATTAATATATATAAACTATAGTGGAAAAACAACGGATGAAACTATTTCAAAAAATTAGTAGATGCCATGAAGTACAAAAAACGGGTGTTTTAGGCACCCGTTTTATAAAAATCCATAACTGTTTCAGGCTATTTAAGTAGTATCATTTTTTTGGTAGATACAAAGCTTCCCGCATTCAGCCTGTAGAAGTAAACACCGCTTGGCAGGTTTAAGCCTGTGAAACTGTATTCATAAACCGAAGGCTGAAGGTCACCGAATTTCTTCTGAAATACTTCAATACCGGCTGAATTATATACGCTCAATGAAACTCCTGATCTTTCGGGAATCTCGAATTTGATCGTTGTTGACGGATTGAACGGATTCGGATAATTCTGGTACAATCCAAATTTATCAGGTATTATGCCGGAAACCGGATTCACACCAACAATATCTCCGTACTTCAGGGTTGCATAGTCAAAGTCAGTCGAGCTTCCTGTGCTCCTCCCGGTTACATATGCATTACCTTGTGCATCAGCTACAACTGACGAGCTGTAATCATTTGAATTACCCGTACCGTTATAAGACATGATCCACTGAACTGCGCCCGATGTGTTATATTTTATGGTAGCATAGTCATCTGAACCAACACCCTTGCTGCTTCCGCTTATGTATACATTTGATGCATTATCTACAAAAATAGTTCGTGATACATCAACAGAATTACTCGGGCCGTCATACGTTGCAACCCAGAGAAGATGCCCTGCAGGATCATATTTCAAAGTAGCATAGTTAGAGTCAGGTCTTGAATTGATTATCTGTGTTGTTAATCCCGTAACATAAATGAAATCATTGTTATCTATTGTCATAGCTGTTGCAAAATCGATCTTACTTCCCAAACCGTTATACTCCTGCTGCCATAATACGTTGCCATTCTCATCATACTTAATGGTATAGGTATTGTGGCTTTGTTCAGAGCCGTTGTATACATAGCCTGCTGCAACAACGCTCCCGTTCGGAGATATCTTAATGGTAACAAGTGCATCTCCGCCATTTCCCGCGCCATTCTGCCTTCTAACCCATTCTTCATTTCCATCGGGATTGTATTTTATAACTACCAGATCCTGACCGGTAGTGGCGCCAACACTGCATCCGCCGGCATAAACAATCCCGGCAGCGTCAACATCAATGCTTACGATATAATCTTCATTTGCGCCTGAAGCAAAATATGTTTTTACCCATGCTTCACTTCCGTCCGGATTGTATTTAACGGTAATGCAATCTATACCTGTTACAGAAGATGTAGTTTTTCCTCCTACGTATACGTTTCCGCTTCCATCAACTTTGATTGATTTGCCTTCATCCAAAAGATTTGATGCTCCAATGTAACGGGCAAGCCATTGCTGAACTCCCTGGGAATTGTATTTGATGGTTACCATGTCTGAGGAAGTTCCGTAATCAACTCTCCCCGTTACATAGATATTCCCGGAAGCATCGATGGTCAACGCATTGGAATAATCGCCTCCGTTTATTGGACCGTTAAATGTTGCTTCCCATAAAATCGCACCGGCCTGATTGTATTTTATGGTCTTGTAATCTTTACCCGTGCCGGCGCCCGTACTGTAGCCGGTCACAACAACATTGCCCGCCGGGTCCATTGCGATTGCATAAGACCAGTCAAGGCTGTTGCCTCCACCATTATATCTGGAGGCCCACTGAAGACCTACAGATGAAAATGCAGTTGTCACATTTGCTGCAATGAACAGAAATATGAATACGATCTTGTTCATCTTTCCCCCTTATCCGCTATTGCGGATTTTAATTGATGAAACTGGATTGTGTGATTACCATAAATTAACTAACTTAAAACACTATGTCAATACAGGAATTGGTTACTGTAAATCGCTATTATTTCCTTAACAAAAGTTCAGATTATTGCAAATTTGTTACCAATTCAAATAAAAATGTGTTAAATTTGTAACAAATTACCCATAGAAAAGAATGAAAATAGCCACTTCAGCCGCAATCCTGGTATTAATTTGTTTTTCGTGTGTTGCCACCAATAAGAATCATTCCAAACATGAGTCCGGTTCTGAAAACAGGGATTACCCCTTTTCTAAAACAACAGATGAAAAGGTAAAGAAGATGCTCCAGGAAATGACACTCAGGGAAAAGATCGCACAGATGATCGTTGCGAACATAATTCCTGAAAATTTTTCTGAAGGTTCTGCAGACTTCAAAAAGGCAAAAAGGCTTTGCGAAGACCTTAAAGTTGGCGGCTTTATTTTTTTCAAGGGAAGCAGCTCTGATTATGCAGCGCTATCAAACAAACTGCAGTCATTTTCAGAGGTACCCCTTCTAATTAGTTCAGATTTTGAAAGAGGAACAAGGATGCGTGTTACAGATGGCGCTTTGTTTCCAACCAACATGGCTATTGGCGCTGCCGATAATCCCGACCTGTGTTACAAAATGGGAAAAGAGATAGCAAATGAAACGCGGCTGATGGGAGTGCACCAGAACTACTCGCCTGTTTGCGATGTGAACAATAATCCGAAAAATCCTATAATAAACGTACGCTCATTCGGCGAAGACCCTGATCTGGTTTCAAGGATGTCGGTAGCAATGATAAAAGGGCTCCAGGATGGCAAGGTCATAGCAACTGCAAAACACTTCCCCGGTCACGGCGATACCGATATAGATTCACATAATGACCTGCCCCAGCTCAATTTCACAATGGAACGAATGAACACTATAGAACTTGTTCCTTTTAAAAAAGCCATTGAAAACAATGTAATGTCGGTAATGATAGCGCACCTGGCATTCCCGGAGCTTGAAAGCTCACCGAATATTCCGGCATCACTCTCCCCCGCCATAGTACAGGGTTTACTTATAGACAAAATGGGATTCAACGGGCTGGTTGTTACAGATGCACTTAACATGAAGGGCATTACCAAATATTTCTCTACTTCCCAGGTTGCTGTAATGTGTGTAAATGCCGGAATTGACCTTATACTAATGCCGCTTGACGAAGTTAAATCGGTTAATGCTATTGAAAGCGCTGTGTTGAATAATGAGATCTCCGTCGAACGCATCGACCGTTCTGTTGAAAAGATCCTGAAAGCCAAACAATGGCTGGGATTGTTTGAAAACAGGAATGTAAATGAAACAGATCTGTACAAATCAATAAATACGGGCGAAGCGGGAACAATAGCTCAGCAAATTGCGGATGAATCCATCACACTTGTTAAAGATGATAACAATGTGCTGCCGTTCAAAAAGAAGGATGGCGATAAAACTGCAATTGTGATTATAAGTGAAGGCGGCGATGTTGATAACACAAGTTTTCTAAAATCAACCGCTGGAGAGTATTTCCCGGGGTGCAGCTTCTATACTGCAACATCATCCGGTATGGATCCATTCCTCGCGAACAACACCGGAGAACTGGCATCATACGACAGGGTTATCATTGCTATTTATGCCAAGATACGATACGGAACGGGCAAGATTTCAATTTCTTCATCAAATGTTTCGCTGATACAGGATATCAATTCCATAAACAGGAACACAGTGGCAGTATCATTGGGAAATCCATACCTGCTAAAAGAATTCCCGGGTATCGCATCATACATTTGCGCCTACGGTGATTCAGATTTTTCCATAACCGCAGCATTGAAGGCAATTTCGGGCATGGTTAAATTCAAAGGAAAATTACCAATATCGATAGATGAGAATCACAAAACGGGGACATCTATACTAAAATAGCTCAGACGTCATTATTTTAGCAGGAAGACGACTTTAACACTGGCCGAAATACTGATCATTCCTGATCTGAAAATTTCATTGGTACTTTCCTGCAGAGGCTGCATATTATAAGTTATATTGTTAAACGGATTTGGATAATATGAGCCGGGATTTTCTGTTATCAGTACCGGATTGCCAAGCGACATATTGAGCACTGCAGCCATCTCTTCCGCTTTTTTCTTTGCTGCAAGCAGCGCATCTTCCCTGGCTTTCCCCCTGGTTTCAATCGCCTTCGAAGAGGTAAGCTGTGTATTTAGTATATATACATCATCAATTTTTATCAATTCCTGTGAGATAAATTCATACTGATTGATAAAAGGAGTTTTGAACACAATAGTGTTGTTAACGGTATAATATACCGTCTTCTTATAGGTATCTTTTATTTTTTGCA
Organism: Ignavibacteria bacterium; assembly: GCA_014879675.1. Classification (GTDB taxonomy): domain Bacteria; phylum Bacteroidota; class Ignavibacteria; order Tepidaquicellales; family OLB5; genus OLB5. Next base: position 48,327 of record JACSRQ010000156.1, on the reverse strand, counting down.
TATTAACACCTGAAGTCCTTACATCTTTATCCTCAATATTGATCTTTTTCAGCAAGTCGAGAACTTTGGAAGTTGATTCATCGTTCATCTTTTTTGCAGAAGCAAGATCATCATTTTCCACATTTATATTTACTGTCATTTCCATCAGATCCGGTTCAATATTGATTTCCGCATTGCCGGTTACTTCGATAACCGGGGGTTTATCCTGCCCAAATAAAACAAATGTGGATATTAACAATAACACTGCTGTTGCTTTCACCCTGAACATTGTAATTGAATTTTAGTTTTAGATAGTTTAATTCTGATTAAAAAAAATATTATGCTTTCATTCACAAGGAGAAGCATATGAATAGTATCGGGTTGTTTTCGAAAAAACTGCTGTTTCAGAACACTCTCAAATTAATAATAAACTTTACTTGTGTATAACAGAGCAAACGCTCTTCAGTACTATTCACAACAGAAAAACTTCAGGAAACCTGACTCTGCAGTGAGGAAATTATTTCGTCGGTTTTGCCGATAAGCCTCTTTTTAAACTCCACTCGTTCCTTTTCCATGATGCTGTTTTTCAGCTTAATCGCATTTAGCAGCTGCGGTTTTTCAGAAAGATTGACAAGCCTAATCAGAAAATTCGCGAAGTTCAGGTATCTTTCCTCCAGTGCAGGAGGTATTTCTTTCTTATGTGCGCTCAGGTAATGTTTGAATGAATCAACCAGCGAGATAAGTGTATCCGTTTCACGCAGCTCGTAGAATATATTCAGCGAAAGCAGGAATATCCTCGTTTTATAATAAAAATCAGGTGCGTTCACTTTTGTGAGGTATTTAAGAGCTGCTTCAAAATACACTTTTTTATTTTCATCACAGCCGCGGATATAATTTATTACAGCCTTATTATAGTTATATGAGTCTTCTCTTCTATCTTCGGAAACATGTTTTCTGAACTTTTCTGTAAAATCATCAGCCCATTCATAATCTTTTTCTTTAACTGCAGCAGAAGAAAAATTAACATATTCATGGTCGCTTATAGTACCATTAACATCAAGCATAAGGTTCTTTTCTACCATCAACTTAATGATCTTCAGGCTTTTTAAACCATAGCTTTTATCACCGGCAAATTCCTTATCCTTGCAGTGATTGTACACGGGCGACAAGATAAATTTAAGCTTATCTGCAGGAAGGAAATCCTTATTATCAAAGATCAAGTTAATGGATTCATCGATATCATAGTCCTCTTTAAACTCGGCATACTTCAGTGTGCGCTGGTAAATATCCATCAGCAGGTTATATGGCAGGGTATGTGAATACTGCAGGATATTTGCCGCGGTTTTTTTGACCCACAGATTATTCTCATCGAGTTTTACCGTAAGTTCGGAATCAAACAGCCTTATCTGGTCATGCAATAACCTGAGAAAAAAACTATAAAGCAGGTATTGCATTGTGATCAATCCTCTGTCAAACTCCGCCTTAAGCTTTCCTAGCGGTTTCCTTCTTTTATTGAAAGACATTTCGATCTCGCTGAGATGATACATATTTTCATAATATGTTTCATCAAGTATTTTCTGCTTTTTAAGATCCTGTTTGATTTTAGTTAGTGCCGAAGCAAACCTTGTATCAAGCTTTCTTTTATCATATTCCTGCAGCAGCAGCCTATTGGATATAGTTTCATTCTTTTCAAAAGCTTTTACAACAAGATACTTTTCAGCCAGGTTAATGATCTTAGTAATCAGATTATTTATACTTCCATTGTTTACAGGAGTACCGGGACTGATAATATTATGAAACTTTTCTGCGGTTAAATTTCGTGAGCTGTAATCAGGGTGATATGCGGAAATCACGCTAAAGAGTTTTTGAACATTTTCATTTTGATTATAAAATGGAGAATTGATGAATCTTTTAAAATCTGAGATATCTTCTTTATTGAATGTTTGGAGTATCAGATACAGCTTCTTGTATTCCATATTATTAACCTAATTGATTAATTATCGTAATGAAATTTCAGGCTGCTCTAATGGCTTTCTTTCTCAAGAAAACACTCAAAAACGGTATTTTTCAGTCAAAATATACCGTAATAGGGGGTGAAATGCAATGAATTTCTGTTATCTTTTCTTTAACATTATATCTGTAATACACTTAATTTTGTTATGTCAATTCCGACACTAATTAATACAAGCCATCATGAATGAAAAATCAACGTACAAATTTAACTGTGCAAACTTTCACAGCAAACGGAGTGATTATCTCGATACGAAAAAATGTAGTTTTGATATTGAATCCGTTGACTACGATTCAGTTAAAGCCGGGGCTATGGCACACTTGATGCAGCGAAAGCCAAAAGAAATCGCAGAACATCACTACCAGGATTGCCCAAATTTAAACGTAGAAGCAGATGTTGACGATTATTTAATAAATTACGGTACAATTTCCGAGTGACAAGTAAATCGGCTGAAAGGTAATTCTGAAAACCCTTAAGTAAGCTTGATAAACTGATAAGTTATAATTAAACATATCCTTAACTGATATGAACAGGAAATCTATGTACTTTTTTGACTGTATGATATTCGACCCAGCAGGCGGCTGTGCATGGAAATGTGAGAATGAAGACTATGATGTATTGAATGAAATGGTTATAGCACATCTTACAGGGAAAAAAATAATCATAAAAGAGCATGATTATAAAGATACCCCTGAGATCAGAGAGAAGATCAAAGCAGCAGTAATTAAGAAAAGAAAACACACAAAAAATTCAAAACATGCCGTGGTTTGAATAGTATTAAACCAGCTATCGAAATATCTTAAACGATGTAAAAAATAACTCGGAGGAATTATGAAAAAAATATTTTGCACTTCATTACTATTTATCTTTGTTATATTTCAGTTTTCATGTGAAATAAATGTCTCCGATGGTGATGGGGACGGAAATGGCAATCAGTCATTTCTTGAGATAAACTCACCTCAGCCTTTTGACGGCGAAACAAACATTCAGTGCCTTACCTCTTTAAGCTGGAATATTAACAGTCAAAACGTCAACAGTGTTGTTTATCAAATTTTCCTTGATACATTAAACCCTCCATTGAATTTTATTGACGAAACAAATTATCTATCTTATTTCATTTCGAATCCCCTGCTTTCAAATAAAATATACTACTGGAAGATACGTGCCCGTTATGACAGCGGTGAATCAATAAGCAGCATATGGAGATTCAGAACTGCACAAGGATTGCCGCCTGCCCCGGTGAATCTTCTTCCCCAAAATGGAGCATCCGGAATTGTATTAAGACCGCAGCTTAGCTGGTTATGCGATGCACCTGACTTGACGTTCGATGTGTACCTGGACGTATTATATCCTCCGGAAAACATTGTTGCATTCAATCTATATACCACTAATCACACGGTTTTTTCATCACTTCAGGGAAACACAACATACTACTGGAAAATTAAAGCCAAAAACTACCTGGGCGAAACAGAAGGCAGTATATGGAGCTTTACAACAAAGGAGGAATACTAAAATGAACAGAGCAATTTTATACTTATCGGCGATAATATTTACATTTTCAACTTTAGTTCTTTTTGCCCAGCAGTATGAGGATGTAGTGTATCTTAAGAACGGCAGTATTATACATGGTGTAATTCTGGAACTGGTACCGGAAGAATCAATAAAGATCCAGACTAAAGACGGGAACACTTTTTTCTTTAAGATGAATGAAGTTAAGAAAATAACCAAGGAAGAAATAGTAATTAAAAAGGAAGAAATTAAAAAAGTTGAAATTGACAGCACACAAATCAAACTTGATAAGTTAAAGTCTGAAATAAATAAGAAAAAGAAGAAGATCCCGACAGCCGAAAATTCGCTCACGCTTCAGCCCCTCGGGCTGGCTACCCTGCTTACTAATATTGAGTACGACAGAGCTCTCACAAGCAGTTTCAGCATGGGTTTAAAGATCAGTTTTATGACATTTCTGCTCAGAAATGCGATCACATTTACCGGTGATCCGGATGATGTAAGAAAAGCTGAGCTGATGAAGGAATCCCTTTCGGCCTGGGGCATTGGAACTCACATGAGGCTATACACAGGCGGCAAAGCAGTAGAAGGTTTCTTTGTAGGTTTGGCTATTGAGAAGATCTCTATGAGCGGTGATGATTTGACTGGTGAAGGCGTGAAAAAGGAAGTTGATATAGGATTAATAAGACTTGAATTTGAGATCGGGAACAGAATTAAGCTCTCAAGCAAACAAAGCGGATTTACAATTCTATGGACCCTTGGAGCAGGTGTAGGATTTGCCTCAGGTTGGGGTGATAAAGGTGATGAAAGCTCAACTGTTCCCATTGGCAGCATCGGTTTTGGACTAGGATATTCGTTCTAAACATTCACTGTTTGATAAACTACACAGAGAGTTACACAGATACAAAAATAAATGTTGATGATTAAGTGATATCATCGCTTAATCAGAAATCCCCTGCCTGCCGCAGGCAGGCGAGAATGGTGGAATTTTAAATAAATAGCTTTACCCCCGAACCTCCATGAAAATGATATATGTTTGCCCTCTCCTGTAAAAAGGAGAGGGAATGGAGGAAAGGATACTAAACATAAAATAAATTATAACAAACAACCATGTTTGATAAAAGCGTTTTGAATTTGTATTCAGCAATAATCGGACTTTTCTTTATAATCTCTGGCGCAGGAAAAGCTCTAGATACATCGGCATTCAGTTATCTGATATACCAATATGGTTTTGAATACTTTACGGTACTATCACCGGTTATAGCTATCGTGGAGATCTTATTGGGACTTTATTTGCTCCTGAACATCAATGTTAAACGAAATTCGTTATACGCATTTATACTGCTGATCATCTTCACCGTTTCCTTTGGTTATGCTCATTTTTTTCATGGAATAAACGATTGCGGATGTTTCGGAACATTGATTCATGTCAATATATCTCCGGTTTATTCATTCATTAGGAATTTTGTTTTACTATCTATGTCACTTATAGTTTGGATCAAATACCCCAGTGTCGGCTTTACCAAATCAATTCTGAAAAAACGGCTGGTGCTTTCGGTCATGTGCATTTCAATATTCATTGCCGGATATACATTTAACCTGCCTGGTTATCTGAAATTCAACAGACAATCTCATGACTTTCAGGATTCGAGCATAAAGGATACTGAACTTTCGAAATATATCGATACTACACCCGACAGGAAATATTTAGTTTTTTGCTTTTCTTATACATGTCCGCACTGCTGGAATTCAATAGAAAATTTACGACAGTTTATTCACAATAAAAATATCGTTGATAGTGTTTTGGTTCTTGCAACCGGAGAAGAAAAGGACAGGCTTTCATTTGAAAAAAGTTTCAAGCCTGATTTTGAAATAAGAAACATCCCTGATGAAGAAATGGGTAAGTTAACTGACTCATATCCAACAGCATTTTACACTGTAAATGATACTGTGAAAGTAGTTATAAAAACGGTTCTGCCATCTCCTGTAACATTCAGTAAACAAATCAATAACTCAAAATCTAATTGAAAATATCATGAAATCGAAAATCTCTAAATTTATTTTTCCCATTGTTATGGCGTTATCATTGCTTACTTTTTCAATTATTGTAGGCTGTGATAAAGAAGATATAACAGGGCCAACTAAAAATTGCACCGATGCGACATATCCTCTATGGTGCCCAGATGCGAAAGTCTGCTGTCCCAGGGGATATGCACATTACTGCGATGGAAACTGCCACTCAGGGGAATGTCCTTCGGGAACTGTTTCAATGGATGACTGTTCTGCCGAGTAAAGTGCAGCACTTCCGGGTTTAATTTTCACCTCCGAACCTCCATGAAATTGACGTTCTTATCCCCTCTCCTGTCTTCAGGAGAGGGACTGGAGGAAAGAATGATCTAAAAAATAAAAAAATGAAAACAAAATTATACACATTAATTATTATCTCGGGTTTAATTTCACTTATCTGTCTGAATTGCGATGAGGAAAAGACCCAATTGCCAACAGTCTATGAACCGCCTCCCGCAGCATGCGAAACATACAATACAGCCAGAGTATTCTTCCAAAACAGAAGTAATTCAGGAAAATCCTATGATGTAATTTGGGACGGTTCCCGGGTATATACCATAGCTCCGGGAATGCAAAGCGATACAATGACGGTTGCTGCACAAATTGAACACACTTTGGTATTCGAAATATCCGGGACTAATACTCCGGCCTGCAGTCAGTCTCAGCCAATTCTGGCAAAATGCAGCGTACATTGGTATTGGTGTGATAATTGATCTCTCAAATTTAAACAACGAGAATACTTTTGAAAAAGTAGCTTACCCCCAAACCTCCAAAAATGACATTGTTATCCCCTCTCCTGATCTTAGGAGAGGGACTGGAGGTAGAAAGAAACTTAAATATTAACTGACATGAAAAAAATAGTTTATATATTAATGTTTTTAGCAATAACAATTTCGGCAAATGCTCAGTGGGTGCAAATGTCAAATACGATTGGGACAAATAGAACAGTCTATTGTTTTACTGTAAACGGAACAAATCTTTTCGCATGTACCAACGATGGAGTATATTTATCAACAAATAATGGTACAAACTGGACAGCAATTAACAGTGGATTAACAAGTTTAAATGTCTATGCACTTGCAGTCTCAGGCACAAATATTTTTGCAGGGGCTTATGGTCAAGGAGTATTTAAAACAACAAATAACGGCACAAACTGGACTCAAGTCAATACCGGGTTAACGCATTTATATGTTATCTCACTTGCAGTATCAGGAACAAACATCTTTGCAATGACTGATGGCGGTATTTATAAATCAACTAATAGTGGCACAAACTGGACTCAAGTCAATAGTGGTTTAACGAATTTAAATGTGCGTACATTAGCATTCTCAGGCACAAATATCTTTGCAGGAACTTATGGCAGCGGAGTTTATTTATCAACCAATAACGGTACAAACTGGGTTGCTTCGGGATTAACGAATTCTATTGTTCAATCACTTGCAGTCTCAGGAACAAATATCTTTGCAGGGATTTATGGCGGCGGAGTATCTTTCTCAACTAATAATGGCATAAGCTGGACTGCTGTTAACAACGGAATAACGAATTTAGATGTGCGTGCACTTGCAGTCACAGGGAACAATCTATTTGCAGGTACTTATGGCGGCGGGGTATTTTTATCAACAAATAATGGCACAATTTGGTATCAAAAAAGTCATGGCTTTACCGGTCAACAAAATATCACAACGCTATATATAACAAACAATTACATTTTCGCAGGTGCAAACTCTGCTTGGCGGCTTGACTTGAATTATCCTTTGCCTGAACCTTCGCAACTTCTTAGCCCTTCTGATAACTCAATAGATAATCCATTAAATCTTAATTTGGTTTGGAATAAAACACAATATGCAATGTTATATAATGTTCTGTTTGCATCTGATGCGTCTTTCAATAATACTATTATTGATACGTTGTTAACAGACACGACTTTGGCTATTGCAAACTTAAGCACTTTTACAAATTATTACTGGAAGGTCAGGGTAAAGATCATTTCAGATTGGGGTCCATTTAGTGATTATTTCACTTTCAGAACAGGTTCACCATGGATACCCATGTATAATGGTTTAAGTAATGGTCAAATAGTAAGAGCTTTTACAACGATAGGAAATAATATTTTTGCAGGAACTCAATCCAACGGTGTTTACAAATCTACTGACAATGGCCTTAACTGGATAAGTGTAAACAATGGGCTTTCAAACCAGAATATTTTATCTTTAACATCTTACAACAATTTCTTATATGCCGGAACATCGCTTGGAGGAATCTACCAATCAACTAACAATGGTGATTATTGGGTAGCTGTAAGTAATGGACTAGGGAATAATGCAAAAGTAAATACACTTCTTACAAAGGGTACTTCAATATATGCGGGTACTGCATCAGGTGTTTACGTGACAACTAATAACGGTGGTTTATGGACACAGTCCGGTTTGACATGGGATACAAGAATTTTATTCTTGAATGGGAATACGATATACGCAGGAACCTATCTCGGTGGTTTACATATATCAACAGATAACGGAACAAGCTGGATGGCTCGAAACAGTGGTTTAGGGAACATGAGGGTTCTTTCAATTACAGTTAATGGAAATAATTTATTTGCAGGTACGGAAGGCGGTATATTTCTTTCAACAAACAATGGATTGAATTGGACTGCAGGGTGGCTTACAAATCAAACAATTTATTCTTTAGCAGCTAGTAATAACAGAATATTTATAGGTTCAAATATTGGCTCACTTGTATCATTTGATAATGGTTTGAGCTGGATAAATATCAACTTTGGATTCGTATCGGTAACTAACGTCTATTCTTATTTGATAAATAATGATCACATTTTCGCAGGAACAAATAATTCTGTTTGGCGTCATGTTTTGTCTGAGGTAATTGGCATTTCTACAATTTCTAACCATGTTCCCAAAACATATTCTTTAAGTCAAAACTATCCCAACCCATTTAACCCATCAACAAAAATAAAATTCGATGTATTGAGATCAAATATAGTTACACTAAAAGTATTTGATGTTTTGGGCCGCGAGATTGCAACCCTCATAAATGAGCAGGTTAAACCAGGCACATATGAAGTTGATTGGAATGCATCAAACTATCCAAGCGGTGTATATTTTTATACTATGAGAACCGAAGGCTACACAGAAACAAAACGGATGATATTGATCAAGTAGCTTTACCTCCGAACCTCCATGAAATTGACGTTCTTGCGCCCTCTCCTGTTTTCAGGAGAGGGACTGGAGGAAAAAAGTAAACTTAATACTAACTGATATGAAAAAAATAGTTTACACATTAATTCTTTTAGCATTTACAAGTATGACAAGTGCCCAGTGGCAGCCCGATGCGAGGCTTACAAATGCTTCAGGCTATTCTTATACATCATGGACAAAGGAAGGCTTAAAATCAAATGGTAATATATTACACTTCGTGTGGTATGATGACCGTGATGGAAATAATGAGATATATTATAAACGCTCAATTGATGGTGGTGTAACATGGGAAACTGATACACGGCTAACAAATAATTCTTCGAATTCACACAATCCCAGTTTGTTAGCATCTGGTTCAAATTTACAAGTTGTTTGGTGTGACTATCGTGATGGGAATGGAAGCGAGGTTTATCATAAACGCTCAACTGATTACGGAACAACCTGGGGGGCAGATACACGGCTGACAAATGCTTCCAGTTATTCTTCAGGTGCAAGTTTATCAGAATCAGCCTCCCTTCTGCATTTGATATGGTATGATAACCGTGATGGGAATCAAGAGATTTATTATAAAAGTTCTACTGACGGAGGAACGACTTGGGGAAATGATACTCGCCTGACTAATGCTGCTGGAAATTCACTGTTTCCTGATGTATCAATTTCAGGTTCTACTCTGCATGTTGTATGGTATGACGGCAGAGACGGGAACAATGAGATATACTACAAACGCTCTACAGACGCAGGGATAACTTGGGGAACAGATACTCGCCTAAGCAATAATACCAGCGTGTCTGAATTGGGAGCTGTTTCAGCATCCGGACAAGTTGTACATGTAGTGTGGTATGATAACTTTGAAGGAAATTATGAAATATATTATAAACGCTCGACAAATGGTGGAACAAACTGGGAAGCAAACACACGGCTGTCAAATAATTCAGCAAATTCATCACAACCAGATATAACAGTATCAGGCTCAAATGTTAATGTTGTATGGCAGGATAATCGTGACGGGAAATATGAAATATACTACAAGAACTCTACAAATAGTGGTCTCACTTGGGGGGCAGATACACGGCTAACGACAACGAATACAACTGACAATGTTAAGCTGCCACAAATACATGTATCCGGTTCATCTTTGCATGTAGTATGGTCTGACACTCGGGATGGTAACTTCGAAATTTATTATAAAAAAAATCCTACGGGCATCCCTCCAACAGGAGTATGGGTTCAAAAGTCGAACGGCCTGCCAACAAATATTCCAGTGGTCTGCTTTATACTAAATGGTACGAATCTATTCGCCGGGACCTGGGGCGATGGAGTTTATCTATCAACTAATTATGGAGACAACTGGATTTCCTACAGTAATGGTTTACCAATCTATATTTATAATTTTGCTGTAAACGAAAATAATTTATTCGCAGCAACCGGGCAATACGGTGTTTTCAAATCAACCAATAATGGTACGAACTGGACACAAGTAAACAATGGTTTAACTGATATTCAAATTTTAAACTTAGCAGTAAAAGGTAATGATCTATATGCAGGAACTTATGATTATGGTATCTTCCGTTCAACTAATAATGGTAATACTTGGATTAACTGTTTAAATACTCCGCGTATTTACGACCTTTATGTAATGGGAAGTAATATATTTGCCGGCACTCATTATAATGGAGTTTTTCGTTCAACTGATAACGGTTCTAACTGGGTCTCCATTAATAATGGTATTAATTATCCTGTATTTTATGGGTTCACATCGATTGCTAATAATTTATTTGCTGGTACCCGAAACGGAGGAATATTTCTGACTACAAACAATGGTGATATTTGGAATGCTGTCAATAACGGCTTGATATATAACGGTGACATGAAAGTTGTTTCAAAAGATTCTGCTTTATATGCAGGATTATCGGGTACAAGCGGGGGTATGTTCATTTCAACTAATAAAGGTGGAAACTGGGCAGCAATGAATCAAGGTTTTAATACTATACCTGGTATAAATAGATTATCTATAATTAATAATTATATATTTGCCGGGACCACATCAGGTGTCTGGCGACGTGATATTCCTGAATCGATTGGCATTCAAAACATCAGCACAGAAGTTCCTTCTGTATTTTCATTACAGCAAAACTATCCAAATCCATTCAACCCATCAACAAAGATCCGCTTTGCTATAACGTCAAACGTGAAAGGTGAAACGTCAAACGCAAAGCTCATAATATTTGATATTCTTGGCCGCGAAGTATCAACCCTCGTAAATGTACAGCTAAAACCGGGCACATATGAAGTTGATTGGGACGGCCTCAGTTTTGCAAGCGGAGTGTATTATTACAAGTTGATTTCCGGTGAATTTGTTGAGACGAAGAAGATGATTTTGTTAAAATGACAACAATTAATTTAATAAAAGACCTGTTGTTCTTAAACGGAGTATCTACACACCCGGGGAAGCCAGATTCTCATCAGTCAATATGCAAAAAAAACAGTGATAAGTTGTACGGGCAGTAAAATTACTAACATATTTTTTAAAACTGCAGTAATTATAAATATAAACATGGAAAAATTAAATTCTCAACTTAAGAGTAAAAAGAGATTTGCGCTTTTGCTATCATTAATTCTTTTTCTAAGCATTATTGTTTTTCATTGCGGTTCAGATGATGATAAAGCGTTAGACCCGACTATTCTTACAGGTGATCCCGGTGTTCCTCTGCGTATTCTGGGTCCGCCAAACGGTCAACCTAGAATACTGAGTGCTTCAGTAAAGCAGGGTAATCCAAATGATTTTAGAATAAATTCAGAGGTGTTGACGGCTGTAGGTGGCTCGCCTAATTCAGGTTATACCTGGTCATTAGCTAATTTGTCAGCATTCCCTATGGGAACAACTGTTGAACCTTTGACCGGCATTTTTAAATGGAACGGAACTTCAATGCCTGTTTCGGCAGGATCCTATCCTTTTTCTATGTCTGTTTCAGACGGATCTACAACAGCTACCGGGAATTATGTTTTAGTTGTTACTGAATATTCAATAGTTCCAACTGCTCTGTTCCAGCAGCCTTCACCATTGGTTTTTCGTCTTGATACAGCCATAGCAGGTAAAAGTTACGGGAGCAGTTTATTCGTAACCGTAGGAAGTTCAGGTCCCGTTTCAAGTAATGTCTATTTACCGCTGAAATGGGAATTTGCAAGCGGAGATTTGCCCTCCGGGTTGACAATAGACCAGCACTCAGGGATTGTTCGGGGAACTCCACTCTCAAGTGCCTCGGGAAATGATTACTCTTTTTCAATTAAGGTAACCAATCAGCAAAACGAGATAGCTATTTGCCCGGGCGGAAGCTGTGTTTTATATAAATTATACGTGAAGTAACATATTCTAAAATAGACAAAAGTATACCTGCTCGCTAGACCGGATTGCCGCATTGGGGAGCATTTAAAAACAATTACAAAAAAACTCGATCTTGATCTTGAAAAGTTATATTAATGTTTTACTCCTATTCTCTCTATTTTTGACTGCTGAAACATTGAAATCGTTTGCAGGCATGAACCCGGGAATTTTGATTAAATAGCTTCACCTCCGAACCTCCATGAAATTGACGTTCTTGCACCCTCTCCTGTAACAGGAGAGGGAATGGAGGAAATTGCAGAATGCACTCACAAAAATACCCGCTTATAGTAATTATATCTTTTTTTATTTATTATATTTGTAAACTAAGAATAATACAGGAAGGCAATACTGATGAATAACAGGTTTAAATTGATGACTGTTTTTACGGCATTTATTTTTACCGCTTTAATATTTGTGGCAGGCTGCGTTAACTACGACCAGAAAACCACAATAAAAGAAGACGGCTCGGGTACGATGAAGATCCACTATTGGTCAAACATAAAGAATTTTTCCATGGGCACAACCCTTGGAAAGTTTGAATTCGAAGAACCAAAAGTTAAAGATAAGTACAAAAGCTCAAACAGCGAAGTAACTTCAATTAAGATTGAAGATAAGCTTGATGACTCAACCAAACATGTTTACATTGATCTGACATTTAAAGATGTTAACAAGCTGAAAGATGCCAAAGGATTTGAAGGCGTAAACTCTTCGTGGAAAGAAGTTACCGACGGCATGGAGCTGAAATACACCCTGCTGAAAGATACTACTGCCGCAAATCTTTTCAATGCGTCCGATTACAAGGTAATTTATGAATTTACAATGCCTGCCGATATAGTTTCTACTAACGGCTCAAAAGATGGACAAACAGTTAAGTATTCACATACGCTCGGCGATCTTGGCAAAGATATCGAAATGACCACGGTCGTAAAGAAGCCCAAGGGTAAGCTTTGCGGAATGTTTGGGCTCGTAATGAGTACTATGTTAATAGGATTTGCATTTTACAGGCAACGGAAAAAGAAATGACCGGTCCAAAACGGATTGGGATATATTAACTAAATCAAATAAACAAACTAAACCAACAAACTAACAAAACAACAAAGCTATGAAAAAAACACTTCAGGTTTTTTTTGCGCTGTTTATGGTAATTGCGGTAACTGGCAGGGTTTTTACACAGGATGAATCCATGAAAAAATGGATGGACTACATGACACCGGGTGATATGCAGAAAATGCTCGCCAAAGGTGTAGGTACATGGAAGATGAAAACTACGTTCTGGATGGCACCGGGAACAGAACCGATGATCTCTGATGCCACAGCTGTATCAGAAATGATACTTGGCGGCAGGTATCTTTCAACCAAAATATCCGGCAATATGATGGGTATGCCCTTTGAAGGTATTTCTACCGAAGCATACGATAATGCGGCCAATGTTTTCATTACTTCATGGATCGATAACATGGGTACCGGAATGATGTATATGACCGGTAAATGGGATGAAACAACCAAATCAATCTCATATAGCGGAAAAGCTGTAGATCCATTGACAGGCAATTGGATTGATGTAAGGCAGGTTGTAACCTATACTTCAGAAACATCGACTAAAATGGAAATGTACGGGCCGGGGCCGGATGGTAAAGAATACAAAAACATGGAAATCATAAGCACAAAGTAACAATAAGTTTGGCATTACAAGGCCTCTGCTTCCGGCAGGGGCTTTTTTTTGAACCGGCTTACATTGAAAATGTTATTTTAAACGAAGCACCATTACTATTTGCAAAAGTTACATCTCCATTGATCTGCGCGGCAAGTGTACTAACAATAAGCATCCCAAGCGTATCACCACCTGTGAGTTTAAACCCGGCCGGCAGGCCAATGCCGTTATCGCTAACCGAAAACTCATAAGCTGAATTTGTTTTCTTAAGCGAAACCGAGATCACGGCGCTATCAGTACTTATGAATGCATACTTGAGGCAATTGCTTACCAGTTCATTTAAGATAAGCGAACAGGGTATGGCTTTATCCAGCGGCAGCATCACATCTTCAATATCATAACAGAATTTCACCAGGCGGGTCTTGCCGTTATAAAGCTCTACGAGGCCTTCTATTACATCGCGCATGTGTTCTTTCATATTCACTATCTCAATCTCATCAGAGCGGTAAAGCTTTTCATGAATTTTAGCCATTGAACTGATCCTGCCCCGTGATTCATCCAGTATCAACTTAAGCTCAGGGTTAATGCTCCTTTTTGATTGCAGGCTTAAAAGGCTTGAAATCACCTGGAAATTATTCTTTACACGGTGATGAACTTCTTTAAGTAAAATTTCTTTTTCTTTAAGAAGATGTTCTTTTTCTTCGAGGGCCTTACGCAATTCTTCATTCGCAAGCTTTTTATCGTTGATATCTTCATCAATTTCAATGATTACCCTGCTCTCGGGTTCTTTACCTTTAACAATATATGTATTGTACCATCTGTACTCAGCATCCAGCCTGCTTTTCATACGCATTTCACGATGGAATACTACTCCATTTCCAAGTTCATCCTTAAGATTCGATGTGTTATCAGGTGAAAAATCAAAGTCATCAGGATGCACAGAGAAATAGCCTTCAAACTCTACCAGCCTGTTAAGCTCATCTATGCTTCCGCGTTTTAAACCAAGAGCGTTGTAGAATGCCGGATTGGCATAAACGATCTTGCCGCCATCCCAAATTGAAATATTCGTTGGAACAGACTCGAGCAGATTCCAGAGAAGGCTATCTGTTATAATCGGATTTTCGATGTTGTTTAGCAGTATGGGTATGATGCTTGTATAAGTGCCGGATATTTCAGATTGTTCCATAAGGATACATTACTTATCAATATTTTCCTTAATATCAAAATAGCTTTGTGTTGGCTCATATGGTATAACCCGAATAAGTGATTTTGGATAACCTAAATTATTAACTTTGTTAGAATAAGATACTCTTTTGAAATGAGGTATAATATAGCTCAACTATACTGTGTAATTCATTGAGACTTAACTGCCTTATAGGTATATTTGTAACACAATTTTAATCCAAATGCCAGAACGCAAAGTGCTAAATTACAGCCTTTTTTTGAGGAAAAGTTTTATTTTTCCGGCTATTGGGTTAACAGTTCTTTTATTACATGCAGCACTGGTTTTCTCGCAGCAAAAGACATATGATTTTTCTGTTGTTGATAAACTGATAGAAGATGGTGTTCGCTCCCAGGCATATCCATCGGCAGTATTGGTTGTTGGAAATTCAAAAGGAATAATTTACCAAAATGCATACGGCAGATTGACCTATGGCGAAGAATCACAGGTTACAACCCTGCGTACAATTTACGACCTCGCTTCGGTTACAAAAGTTATAGCTGCAACAGCGGCGATAATGAAGCTTTATGATGACGGAAAACTTGACCTGAACGCGCCGGTCTATCAATATATTCCCGAATTTAACAATAATGGCAAATCAGATATTACCGTATATAACCTGCTGGTTCATAATTCCGGATTAACAGCGTGGACCCCATTCTACCAGGATCCGAATCTGGATACACCTCAGAAGGTTAAGGATGCGATCTACAACTGCAGCAAAGAGTATGAAACAGGCAGCCGAACTTTATACAGCGATTACAATGCCTTTCTTCTTGGAGAAATAGTGCTGCGTATCAGCGGACTTCCGCTGGATAAATTCTGCAAAGAAAATATTTACAGCAAGCTGAATATGACCGATACGGACTTCCTGCAGCCGATGAGCGAAGATTACCGGATCGCACCCACTGAAAACGATACATACTGGCGAAACCAGCTTCTTGTGGGCTATGTTCACGACGAGCTAGCCGCTATACTTGAAGGTGTTTCAGGAAATGCCGGGCTGTTTTCAACCGGACCCGACCTCTTCAAATTTATGCAGATGATGCTTAACAACGGAAGATATACTGATGAAAGAAGAATGTCTCCGCAGGCGCTTCAGGATACTCTCTACAGCCCTGCGACCGTTGAGCTGTTTACTGCAAAAGCTACAGGACTTGGTTATGCCAATTCAAGAGCGCTTGGCTGGGATACAAAGCCGGAAGCAACAAAATATCCGCCGCCGTGCGGTACAAGGTTTTCAAATAATAGTTTCGGGCATACTGGCTATACAGGCACATCTGTTTGGTGTGACAGGGAAAAGGATCTTATAGTAATTTTTCTTACCAACAGGGTTTACCCCACCCGCGGTAATGAAGAAGTGAGAAGCATCAGGCCAAAGGTTCATGATGAGGTCTGCAGGATACTTGGATTTTAATACATTGTTCACAATATTTTTCTAATTAATAATATAGCAATACCATAATATGAAGGCTTTCAAAAACGAAGCATTTACAGATTTTTCAACCCCGAAGAATTCCAGAAAATTCAAAGAGGCCCTTGCCAAAGTTTACAGCGAATTTGGCAAAGAGTATCCCCTCGTTATTGGCGGTGAAAAAATATTTACGGAAGATAAGATATCATCCATCAATCCTTCCAAAACCAGCGAAGTTATCGGACTGGTTTCCAAAGCAACACCCGAGCTTGCTAACCGCGCAATCGAAACAGCATATTCAAAGTTTGATGAGTGGAAAAGAGTTCCTGCCAAAAAACGCGCCGCGTTCCTTTTTAAAGCAGCTAAAATAATGCGCAAAAGAAAATTTGAATTTGCAGCATGGATGGTGTATGAAGTTGGCAAGAACTGGGCAGAAGCCGATGGCGATGTTGCAGAAGCAATTGACTTCATGGAGTTTTATGCACGCGAAATGCTCAGATACGAAAAGAGCATCAAACTTGTTAAGATAAAAGGTGAAGATAACAAACAGCGTTACATCCCGCTTGGCGTTGGAGTAGTTATTCCGCCATGGAATTTTCCGCTCGCTATACTTGTGGGTATGACAACCGCTGCTTTTGTTACTGGCAATACAGTTGTGCTCAAGCCTTCCAGCGACTCACCTGTGATTGCATGGAAGTTCATGGAACTGCTTGAAGAAATAAAGCTTCCTGCCGGCGTTGTAAACTTTTTGCCGGGTTCAGGCGGACACATTGGTGATATGCTGGTTGAGCATCCGCTCACAAGATTCATTTCATTTACCGGCTCAAGAGAAGTTGGACTTCACATTAACCAGCTTGCGGCAAAACCGCAGCCCGGTCAGAAGTGGATAAAACGCGTTACTGCTGAAATGGGAGGAAAAGATTCAATCCTTGTTGATGGTGAGCTAAAGTCAATCGAAGAAGCTGCGGCAGGTGTTGTTTCATCCGCATTCGGATTCCAGGGACAGAAATGTTCGGCATGCTCAAGAGTGATTGTCCACGAGAAGATATACGATAAATTTATCGACCTGCTTGTTGATAAGGCATCGGCAATCAAAGTGGGTGCGGCTGAAACCAATCCGGGCATGGCTGCAATAATTAATAAACGCAGCGAAGAGAATATACTTAAGTATATCCAAAAGGCAACTGAAGAAGGCGGAAGAATTGTGTTCGGCGGAGCTAAAGCATCTGGCGAAGGTTTTTTTGTTCAGCCTACTATCATTGCCGATGTCAAACCAAACGATACTATAGCGCAGGAAGAAATATTCGGACCGGTGCTTGCAGTAATTAAAGTCGCAGATTTTGATGAAGGTCTGCAGGTTGCAAACAATACCGAGTACGGATTAACCGGCGCGGCATATTCAAAAGATAAAAAGAAGATCAAAAAAGCCGCAGAAGAATTTTTTGTAGGTAACTTATACCTTAACAGGAAATGCACGGGCGCGCTGGTTGGCGTTCATCCTTTTGGCGGATATAACATGAGCGGTACATGCTCTAAAGCAGGCGGATTTGATTACCTGCTCCTTTTCATGCAGACAAAAATTACTGCTGAAAAGATCTACTAGAAAACAAATTGCAAAATTACGATGTAATTGTTGCCGGGGCAGGAATTGTTGGCCTTGCCTCGGCTTTAAAAATACTTGAAGCAAAACCCGGTGTTAAACTGCTTGTACTCGAAAAAGAACCAGGCACTGCAAGGCACCAAACCGGACATAACAGCGGTGTTATACACTCCGGTATTTATTACAAACCCGGAAGCCTGAAAGCCACTAATTGTATTCACGGCTATAAGATGCTTTTGGAGTTCTGCGATGAAAATTCAGTACCGTATGAAATTTGCGGCAAGGTTATTTCCGCAACCGGCACCGAAGAATTACCGAGACTGGAAAGCATCTACCAGCGCGGACTGGATAACGGGCTGAATAAGATCCGCATGATCGATAAAAACGAGCTCAAAGAGCTTGAACCGCATGCGCAGGGACTTAAAGCAATACATGTTCCATATACAGGAATTATAGATTATAAAGTTGTATCTGCTGCATACGCGAATAAGATACGGCAGCTGGGCGGCGAAATTAAGTTTAATGAAAAAGTCTCCCGCCTCAGAAGTTCAGGCAGCAAGTGCGAAACAGTTACTCATAACAGTTCTTTCTCTTCAAAGGTATTTATCAATTGCTGCGGGCTGCAATCTGATGAAGTTGCGGGGTACAGCGAAAAGAAAATTGATACGAGGATAATTCCATTCAGGGGCGAGTATTACAAGCTCAGACCGGAGAAAAGTTACCTTGTAAAAAATCTGATATACCCCGTGCCTGACCCGGCTTTTCCGTTCCTTGGTGTTCACTTCACAAGGATGATAGATGGTGAAGTTGAGGCAGGTCCAAACGCGGTACTTTCCTTCAGAAAAGAAGGATACAGAAAAACAAGCTTTGGGTTTTATGATACATTCAAAACTTTCACATGGCCGGGATTTTATAAAATAGCATCAAAGTTTTATAAAACGGGTTTCGGCGAGTTTCACCGTTCTTTCAGTAAAAAAGCATTTGTTAAGGCGCTGCAGAAACTTATGCCTGAGATCAGGGAAGAAGATCTTTCACCCGGTGGCGCGGGCGTCAGGGCTCAGGCTATCAGCAGCAGCGGCGGATTGATAGATGATTTCCTGATACATGATAACGGAAGCATTGTAAATGTTCTTAATGCTCCCTCCCCTGCTGCCACTTCAAGCCTGGCAATTGGCGAAACTATAGCGAAAAAAATAATTTCTAAAATATGAAGCTGACGATATTTAAATATTTTGGTTCACTGGTCATTCTTGGATTGGTTCTCAATTGCAGCAAAATATCCGAAAAAGTTGAACAGAAAGTTAATGAGAAGGTTAACGAGAAGATCGATGAGAACCTCAAAAAGGTCGATTCAACACTCGACAGGAATAAGCTCGATTCATTGATGAAATCACTAGACACGCTGAAAAACCAGGCTGATTCACTGTTGAACGACAGGCAGACCCGGAAAACGAAATAGATCCTGTTTTATACCTGTTTAATTTTGAACCGGTAAACTCACAAAAATTGAGCCGATGAAAGCCAAAACCGTCATCCTTTTAGCGTTAATGTTTCTTTCAGGGTGCGGCCTGTTTGGCAAGAAGAATTTTGAAGATACTGATACTTACAAAGAGCTGATGAAACAGCAGGAAGAAAATGACAAGATGCTTGATTCGATAAGGCGGCAGAATTACAGGCAGTTGAATGACTCTGCCCGCAAATACGGCTCTGAAATGGATTCAATTAAACGCAGTACCGACTCCTTAAAAAAAGTACTGGAAAACAGCATACAGAATTTGAAAAACAAAAAATAATCTTAATTTTCTAAAAATGAAAATACACGAATACCAGGCAAAGCAGATCCTTCTGAAATACGGCGTTCCCGTACAGAATGGAATTCCAATTAAGCACATATCAGAATTTGAAAGTGCGCTTTCAACACTTCAATCCCGCGGAATAAACCAGTACGTGGTAAAATCACAGATCCACGCAGGCGGCAGAGGCAAGGGCCATGTTTACAATCCGAACAACCGCGAAGAACTTATTCTTGAAGGCGGAGTAAAGTTCACAACCGATGCCGAAAAGGCAAGAGAGTATGCAGGTAAAATTCTCGGCAACCTGCTTGTGACCCACCAGACAGGCGAAGAAGGAAAGCTTGTGCAAACCTTATTCATTACCGAAGGGCTTGATTACACACATGAATTTTATATAGGTATATTGCTTGATAGAACTGTTGGCAAAAATGTCATAATGGCGTCTACCGAAGGCGGCGTGGAAATTGAAAAAGTTGCAGAAGAGACACCCGAAAAAATTATCAAAGAGTGGGTTGATCCCAATATCGGGCTGCAGGGTTTCCAGATAAGGAGGCTTGCATTCGGACTCGGCCTTTCAGGCGAAGTATTCAAGAACTTTGTTGGCTTCATGAAAACCCTTTACCACGCTTACGAGCAAAGCGATGCTTCGCTGATCGAGATAAACCCGATGGCAATACTGAACGATAACCGCATTGTTGCTCTTGACGCAAAGATGACGCTTGATGATAACGCAATGTACAGGCATAAAGATTATCCTGTATTAAGGGATGTAAACGAAGAAGACCCTCTTGAAGTTGAAGCATCAAAATATGATCTCAATTACGTTAAGCTTGATGGCAATGTGGGATGTATGGTAAACGGCGCCGGACTTGCAATGGCTACAATGGATATAATCAAGCTTGCAGGCGGAGAGCCGGCAAACTTTTTGGATGTTGGCGGTGGAGCTTCTAAGGAAACAGTTGAGAACGGCTTTAAGATAATTTTGAGCGATCCCAATGTAAAAGCTATTCTGGTGAATATCTTCGGCGGTATTGTAAGGTGTGACAGGGTTGCAGGTGGTATAATTGAAGCTGCGAAAAATATCAATATACAGGTACCTATTGTAGTAAGGCTTGCCGGTACAAATGCTGATATAGCAA
The DNA here is from genome assembly GCA_014879675.1 of Ignavibacteria bacterium. Lineage (GTDB taxonomy): Bacteria > Bacteroidota > Ignavibacteria > Tepidaquicellales > OLB5 > OLB5. Next base: position 27,351 of record JACSRQ010000156.1, on the reverse strand, counting down.
AACAGATGCTTGATGAATCAGGCCTTGCTATTCTCAGCGCAGAGGGATTCAAAGATGCAGCAGAGAAGATCACACAAGTATTAAGCAAATAAATTTCGTTATGTTAAAAACAATTGAAGCCTCGATCGACAAAGACGGTAATGTTCATCTGAAAGAATCGATAAAGCTGAAAAATTCTAGGAAAGCTCTGGTCACTATTCTGGATGAGGATGATGTAGTAAATGAGATCACCCTGGTCAGTCAAAGTGCATTGGGCATTGACTGGAATAATACAGAAGAAGACAAGGCATGGGCTCATTTACAGTAGGTGACGTCATCCTGGTCAAGTTCCCGTTTTCAGACCTCACTGATTTTAAGTTGAGGCCAGCAGTAATAATTATTGATGACTCGAACAATGACCATATTTTATGCCAGATCACAAGCAAAGATTATTCAGATAAAAATGCCATTCAGGTCAATCCCGCAGATTGTTTGGAGGGTTCGTTGGAAATGATAAGTTATGTGAGGCCATTGAAGTTGTTTTCAGCAAACGAATCTATTTTCCACCGTAAATTATGCAAGTTATCAAGCGTTAGACTAAAAAATATAAATGACGCGCTAATAGAAATGCTCAACAAAAAGATTTCAAAGTAATTGAATAATTCTCATAACAAATACGAAGCGGTAATCGGGCTTGAAGTTCACGCACAGCTAAAGACAAAAAGTAAAGCTTTTTGCAACTGCTCAACGGAATTCAACACTGCGCCTAATACAAATGTTTGCCCGGTATGCCTTGGCCACCCGGGTACATTGCCTGTTCTGAACAGGAACCTTGTAGAGTATATTCTCAGACTTGGCACTGCTACAGATTGCAGTATCAGAGAAAAATCTATATTTGCCCGTAAGAATTACTTCTATCCTGATCTGCCTAAAGGCTACCAGATCTCACAGTTTGACCAGCCCATTTGCAGCGAAGGCAGCGTTGAAATTGAAGGCAAGAAGGTCGGTATTACACGTATTCATATGGAAGAAGATGCAGGTAAATCAATACATGACCTCTCATCTGATGAATCACTGGTTGATCTCAACCGCTGCGGCGTGCCGCTGATTGAGATCGTAAGCGAGCCCGATATGCGCACACCGAAGGAAGCATACGACTACCTCACAATGCTCAAACAGCTTGTGGTTTATCTCGATATTTGCGATGGCAACATGGAAGAAGGCAGCCTAAGATGTGATGCGAATATTTCAGTTCGGCTTAAGGGTGCAGATAAATTCGGCACCAAATGCGAAGTGAAAAACCTCAATTCATTCAGGAATGTATCTGACGCTATTGATTACGAGATACTCAGACAGATTGAGCTTATCGAATCCGGCGGCAAGGTCAGCCACCAGACCATGACATATGATGCCAGGGATAAAAAGACTATCCCGATGCGCTCAAAAGAGGAAGCACATGATTACCGCTACTTCCCGGAACCTGATCTGGTTACGGTTTATGTAGATGAAGAGTGGAAAAATTCAGTTAAACAAAGCCTGCCCGAGCTTCCGCGCGAGAAGTTTAACAGATTCAGGACAGAGTTTGGTATTCCAGAATACGATGCGGAAGTACTTACACAGAGCCGCGGAATTGCAGCATACTTTGAAGAGATATGTTCCAAGGTGAAAAAAGAAAGCTACAAAACTGCGAGCAATTGGGTAATGACAGAAGTTATGCGGGTACTTAACGACAGGAAAATTTCAATTGAAGAGTTTAACGTCAGTGCAGCAAATCTGGCAGCGCTGATCAATATGATCGCAGGCGGAAGTATTTCGAATAATATCGCGAAAGAAGTTTATGCGGCAATGCTGCTTTCTGATTCTAAAACTGATCCGAAACAGGATCCTGCATATATTGTAAAAGAAAAAAATCTGCTCCAGGTTTCGGATAGTTCTGAGATAGAGAGCATCATCAAAAAAGTTATCTCAGAAAATCCAAAAGAAACCGAAAGATACAAAAGCGGTGAAACCAAGCTGTTAGGCTTCTTCGTTGGTAAAGTGATGAAAGAAAGCAAAGGCAAGGCTAACCCGAAAGTTGCAAACGAATTAGTAATTAAACATTTAGGATAATTGTGCATCCGGCTAAAGCCGGTTTAACGGAGAACAAAAAAATGCCCAGCAAAAAACTTATTATTGCAAACTGGAAAATGAATAAAGGGCTGGTTCAGTCCCAGCAGTTTTCAGATGAGCTGAAATCATATATAGAAAAGCATAAGGTTATTGATGCAGAGATAATTCTTTGCCCGCCCTTCACTTCACTCGAAGCTGTGAACAGAAAGTTCAACGGTACTGCCGTTAAGCTTGGCGCGCAAAACATGCACCAGGAATCTATTGGCGCATATACCGGCGAGATATCTGCGGGAATGCTGAAATCATGCGGATGCGAGTTTGTTATACTCGGCCACTCCGAACGCAGGCAGTATTTCAATGAAACAAACGCGCTCATCAACAAAAAAGTACTCAAAGCGCTTGATGAAGGCTTAAAGCCTATAGTATGCATCGGCGAAAACCTCCAGGAGCATGATGACAAGCTCACTGAGCCGGTTATCGAAGAACAGATCTCCGTATGCCTGCAGCATGTAAGCGAAGAAGGAATGGCAAATGTTACAATTGCATATGAGCCAGTATGGGCTATCGGTACCGGAAAAAATGCTACCGCCCACCAGGTGGAAAGCGTTCATAATTTCCTCCGCAAAAAGCTGAAGAAAATGTATAACGAAGAGATATCAAAGAACACTAAAATAGTTTACGGCGGAAGTGTTACCCCCGAAAACGCGAAAGAGCTGTTTGCTCCGCAAACGGTAAACGGCGGACTCATAGGCGGGGCTTCGCTGGAAGTTGATAAATTTGTTGCAATAATAAACTCGGCTCACTAAAAAAGAAAAATAATTCCAGAATTTATAAAACAAAGCGATCACATAATATGAAAGAAGTTGTAATAGTATCAGCAGCACGGACAGCAGTTGGAGCATTTAATGGAAGCCTTGCCGGATTTTCAGCGCCGCAGCTTGGTGCCATTGCCATTAAAGAAGCGGTTAAAAGAGCAGGCATTAAACCCGAAGAGATAGATGAAGTTTTGATGGGCAATGTGCTGCAGGGCGGAATTGGCCAGGCACCTGCGAGACAAGCTGCTCTTGCAGCAGGGATACCGGATTCAGTTTCTGCTACTACAATTAACAAAGTGTGCGGTTCGGGTCTAAAATCTGTTATGCTCGGCGAGCAGGAGATCAAAGCCGGTGATGCTGAGATAATTGTAGCGGGCGGCATGGAATCAATGACCAATGCACCCTATATCCTTAAAAAAGCCCGCAACGGCTACAGGATGGGTAATGGCGAGCTGTTCGACTTGATGATACACGACGGGCTCTGGGATCCATACGGCAATAAACATATGGGCATGCTTGGTGAGCAATGCGCAGCAGAATACAAAGTAAGCCGCGAAACACAGGACGAATTTTCTAAAGCTTCTTATGAAAAAGCACTTGATGCAATTAAGAACGGGCATTTCAAAGATGCTATAGTTCCGGTAGAAATGAAGGACAGGAAAGGTAATGTCACACTGTTTGATACTGATGAAGACCCCGGCAAAGTTAATTTTGAAAAAGCTTTTTCGCTCAAACCGGTATTTACGAAAGATGGTACTATCACAGCGTTTAATGCTTCAAACATAAATGATGGCGCAGGTGCAGTTGTATTGATGTCAAAAGAAGCAGCCGAAAAACACGGCGCAAAACCATTAGCAAGAATTGTTGCGCAGGCAACACATTCACAGGCGCCGGAGTGGTTCACAACTGCACCGGGATACGTTATAGATAAGGTTTGCAAAAAAGCCGGAATTACTAAAGATGATATTGACCTGTTCGAAATTAACGAAGCATTTGCAGTAGTAAGCTGCGCAGTTAACCAGATCGCAGGAATTGATCCGGCAAAGGTTAACGTAACCGGCGGCGCAATTGCGCTCGGTCACCCAATTGGCGCTTCGGGAACAAGGCTGCTAATAACATTGATGTACAATCTGCACAGACTGAACAAACGCTACGGACTTGTAACATTGTGCAATGGCGGCGGCGAAGCAACTGCTATCATTATCGAAAAGATATAGTTCAACTGCTGTTCTTATGCTGAGCTCGTTTCAGCATCTACTATTACGGTGAGTACATTCCCTGAAACGGGTTCAGGGATTAAACAATTCTACGGAGATCAAAATCTAATGAGCATCAAAAATATAGCTGTTATCGGTTCCGGAACAATGGGTAATGGAATTGCCCATGTATTTGCTTTGTATGGTTATAACGTTTTGCTGATAGATATAAAGCAGGAATTCCTCGATAAGTCGCTTAACACGATCAAAGGAAACCTGGAACGCCAGCTAAAGAAGGAAGCCATTACAAAAGAGAAAATGGATTCAGCACTGACCAATATCAAAACAAGCACAAATCTGATTGATTCCAAAGATTCTGACCTGGTAATAGAGGCCGCAACAGAGAATTTTGATATCAAGAAGAATATATTCACCACACTTGATGAAAGCTGCAAGCCCGAAGCGATCCTTGCCAGCAATACATCATCAATTTCTATTACAGAGATCGCCTCATTCACTAAACGCGCTGATAAGGTAATCGGCATGCATTTTATGAATCCCGTACCAGTCATGAAGCTTATCGAAGTTATACGCGGCTTAGCCACAAGCAACGAAACTTACGCAGCAATTAAAGAGCTTTCGGAAAAGATCGATAAGATCCCCGTTGAAGTTAACGACTACCCGGGCTTTATCTCGAACAGAATACTGCTTCCTATGCTTAATGAGGCAATGTACTGTGTTATGGAAGGCGTTGCCGAGCCTGAAGCAATAGATAACGTTATGAAACTTGGCATGGCGCACCCGATGGGTCCGCTTACACTTGCCGATTTTATCGGTCTGGATGTATGCCTTTCAATTATGAATGTACTGCATGACGGGCTGGGTGATTCTAAGTACCGCCCCTGTCCCCTGCTGAAAAAAATGGTTGCAGCTGGATACCTTGGCAGAAAATCAGGAAAAGGTTTTTACGATTACGCAAAAAAATAATCTCAACTAAATACTACTATAATGGATTTTAATTTCACAGAAGAACAAATTGCAATAAGAGATACTGCCAGGGATTTCGCGCAAAACGAAATTGCGCCAACAACAATTGAGAGGGATATCAAAGCTGAGTTTCCGTTCGAGATCATTAAGAAGCTTGGCGAATTCGGATTTATGGGTATGATGGTCCCGCCTGAATGGGGCGGCGCAGGATTTGACGCAGTAAGTTATGTATTGGCTATGGAAGAAATATCCAAAGTCGATGCATCGGTAGGAGTAATAATGTCAGTAAACAACTCGCTGGTTTGCTACGGCATAAATCACTGGGGTACTGATGAGCAGAAAGAACGCTTTCTCAAACCGCTGGCATCAGGCGCAAAGCTTGGCTGCTTCTGCTTATCAGAACCGGAAGCCGGAAGCGACGCTACACAGCAGAAGACAGAAGCGGTTAAAGATGGCGACTATTACATTCTTGACGGCATTAAGAACTGGATAACCAACGGCAAAAATGCTGATACATATTTTGTCCAGGCTATGACCGATAAATCAAAAGGCCATAAAGGTATATCTACATTCCTCGTTGATAAAGATACACCCGGACTCGAAACCGGCATAAAGGAAGATAAGCTTGGAATCAGAAGCTCAGATACATGCACAGTGAGCTTTAACGGATGCAGGGTGCACAAAGATCAGCTTCTGGGTGGCGAAGGTACCGGATTCAAGATCGCAATGGATACACTCAATGGCGGCAGGATCGGGATAGCTGCGCAGGCACTAGGAATCGCACAGGCATCACTTGAAGCAGCAACACGCTATGCGAAAACAAGGAAAGCTTTTGGCAATCCTATTTCACACCTGCAGGCAATTCAGTTCAAGCTTGCTGATATGGCAACAAATGTTGAAGCCGCCAGGATACTTGTGCTGGAAGCTGCATGGAAAAAAGATCATGACATGCCTTATGCAAAAGAAGCCGCAATGGGCAAGCTGCTTGCAAGCAAAACGGCTGTAAACAATGCACTCGAAGCAATTCAAATTCACGGCGGTTATGGATATGTAAGAGAATATTTGGTTGAAAGATATCTAAGAGATGCTAAGATCACTGAAATATACGAAGGTACTTCGGAAATTCAGAAAGTAGTTATCTCAAGGGCGCTGCTGAAAGATTAATCGCAACTTTCACTTAGATTTATTGAATAGAAAAGGGAGCCTTTAGCTCCCTTTTCCTTTTTGCCTCAATGCTAACTCTTATCTCAATAATATCATCTTTTTTGTTTCGCGGTATTTATCGGTTTTTAACACATAAAAATACACACCGGATGCAATTGCTTCCGCCTGCCACTTTGCGAGATACACTCCGGGCTCAACCACGCCATTTACAAGTGTAGCCGCTTCCCTGCCCATAGCATCGTAAACCTTCAGCTCAACATGCGTCTTTTCCGCAATATCAATCTTGATTGAAGTTGATGGATTGAAAGGATTCGGATAGTTCTGCCCAAGTGCAAATTTCTGTGGAACTTCGCCCTCAACTTTTACTATACCTAGGTAAGTGATACCATGCGGACCCGGTCCCGGTGGTGGTGAAGAATGGCAAACCATACAGTCATCTATCGCTCCTGCGTGTCCCTGTATCCTGATGCTTTGCAGGTTATCGTTAGGCTGTGTAGTTGGATAAATTGCATGCGGACTTCCATGACATGACGAGCAATACAATCCCCCATGCCCTTTCGAATCCCTGTAAAGTTTATTAGGCTCTTCGGCGTAATTACTGCCGTGGCAACCTGAACTTCCGCATTTCGGCTCATCAAGCCAGGGCCTTCTGCCTGAATTGATCGAGCTAGCGATCGTATTCATGGTACCATGACAATCCTGGCATTTCATATTATTCGATTTCATTATGTCTCTGAAACACTGTGTATTTGGCCCGGGGTGGCATTTATAACATGTATTAATGCTGTTAACCGGCTGAATATCTTTGTGCTTTTCATGGATCCTGTAAGAAAATGACTTTGCAACTGGGTCGCCAACTGTTCCAAGTGCATTGGATGCATGACACCTGGCGCATAGTTCCGGGCTGTTCTGCTGAAATCCAGTAACGCCGGGGTGTTCATTCTTGATCGATTGCTCTGACGAATGGCAGCCGCTTTGAACGCAGCCTATCTCATTGCTGACAGGTATTACATTTTCTGAGAAAGCAACCATGTTGCCGTTCTGTTTCGCTTCAATGCGGAAGGTTTGAAATGGCTTTTCATTTACCAGGTCATTATCAGCATAAGGAGTGTTTGGAATACCATGCACACTGAAATAGCCCGTAGATGCATCCAGTACACCCGTTAAACCTTTTCCGGTGAGTCCAATATTGTTGGGCAGCGGATTAGGCAGGCCGAATAGCTGCTGTGCATAGCTCCAGAAATTAGTTTTACCCACAGAATAGGTATTGCCCGGGATTGAATACTCTATGGAAAATCCGTTCGTAACAATCTGCGGAAGCTGCCCGGTTTGTTTCTTAATAAGCTGCGCAAATACGTTGTTATAAGGCGGCAAGACTGCCATTTTAGAAAAATCTTTATTGGAACAATGCATACCAAGATCGTTCCACCCGAGCAAAACATATTGCTGAGCACTGATTTGAATTGTTATTGCTGTTAATGCCGATAATACGAAGAGGAATACTTTGGGTTTAAGCATATGTAACTCCTTTCAGAAATTAGAGAAATTAATTCCGGAGCTAATGGGGATAACGCAAATATACGGTATGAAATAAACCAGAACAATGACTTTTGTCGCTAATAGCAACTAAATATAAAAATCATAAAAAAAACGGAGAATTATCTCCGCTTTTTGAATCAATTATTTGATCATAAGCTAAAATAAAATCTCAGTGTTAGATCAACACTGTTCATATCTTTAGCAAACCTGGTAGCAAATGGTTCAGTAGATGTCTGTTTTAATGGCAGGAAATTGTAGCTGACCTCTCCCCCAAAGCCAAACTGGCCGCCTGTACCGGTAAATCCGGTTAACGCTCTGAATAATGGTGTCCACTGGCTCGTTGAAAGTCCGGGGATATACTCCTGGTTTCCGCTTACTACAATACTGTTAGGATTATCATTAAAATACAGATCATTTTCTTCCCTTACCCATGCAGCACCAATGCCGCCTCCAACAAAGAACAGCCTTCCGAATCCTTTTTGCTTATAGAGCGGAAAGAATCTTACATTAAAAGCTATCGGCAGCGCAATGATACCGTTAGTATAAGTATGTCCGTACAGGTAGCTTCCGGAGCCTGTGCTGTACCTATTGGGGAAGTAATAGTTAACCTGTTTATTATTGCTTGTGAAAAGTATTGAAGGTGAAATTTCAAGCGTAATTGCCTTTGCAATTGAAAATCCGAAGAACAGGTTTATATTTGTCAAAAAGCTGCCGTTCCTGGTATCAAGCACTGGGAAAGCGGCGCTCATAAAGCTATTCGTGAAGATCATGAATGAATAGCCCGCACCGAAATACGAAGTAACTGTTTTCCTTTTTTTAAGCTGGACCGGTTTTTCGAGCCTGTTGAGTACCGGGTCTTGTTTTTCAACCGTATTTTGAAGCACGTTGAAATCCTTCAGCGCATTTCTCTTTTCGCCAAGCTTCATTACCGGGCTTTGCTGGCTGAGCAAACTGCCTGTTATTGCTGCCAGTAAAAAAAACATCATTAAAATGTTCTTCATTGTTTTCTCCTTTAGTTATACCTGAATCTTAAAATTTCGCTAACTTTGTGCAGCTGCTTTTCCTGCCTATAAAATATACCTGCTCAGATCCCTGTTCTTAACGATATCCTTCAGTTTCTCGTCAACCATGTTCCTGGTGATAACAATTTTCTTTTCCTTTATTTTATCGGGGGTATTGTACAAAATATCTTCAAGCAGTGTAGATAGTATTGTGTGAAGCCTTCTTGCGCCAATGTTTTCGACCTGTTCATTCACTTCAGCCGCTATTCTCGCTATTTCAAGGATACCGTCATCATCAAAGCTTAGATCTATATCTTCCGCCTTCAGTAATGCTTCATACTGCTTGAGCAGTGCATTCTGCGGCTGGGTGAGTATCTTCACAAAATCATCTTCGGTCAGACTGTTCAGCTCCACCCTGATCGGGAACCTGCCCTGCAGCTCAGGGATAAGATCACTGGGCTTTGAAACATGAAACGCGCCTGAAGCAATGAACAAAATATGGTCAGTCTTCACCATACCGTATTTTGTTGTAACGCTGGAGCCTTCAACTATCGGAAGCAAATCCCGCTGAACTCCCTCGCGCGAAACATCCGGACCCTGTGATTTTGACTGTGGCCCTGCAATTTTATCTATTTCATCGATAAAAACAATTCCGTATTCCTGAACCCGTTCGATGGCTTCTTTTATAACGGAATCCATATCAATAAGCTTATGAGCCTCTTCCTGTACAAGGATTACACGCGCTTCTTTAACCGACATCTTGCGCTTTTTAACCTTCTTCGGCATAACACTGCTGAATAAGTCCTGCAGGTTAACACCTATGTCATCAAGCCCAATGGGACCCATCACCTGCATCATAGGCATACCATCGCCGCTTACATCAACTTCGATTATTCTTTCATCAAGCTCGCCTTTATGCAGCATTTCGCGGAACTTCTCTCGGGTTTTAAAATTCTCTTCCTTTTCCGTTTCCGGTGTCGCGGCTGAAAATCCCAAGGTTGCCGCGCTTGCTGCGCCTTCATCTGCTTTCTTTTTTACCGGGGGAAGCAGAATATCGAGTATTCTTTCTTCTGCAAGGTATTCAGCTTTTTTCTGAACTTCTATACTCTTTTCTGATTTCACCATTGTTACACCAAGATCGGTAAGCTCCCTTATAATCGATTCCACATCTCTGCCTACATAACCTACTTCGGTGAACTTAGATGCCTCAACCTTTATAAATGCCGCATTCGAGAGCTTTGCAAGTCTTCTGGCAATTTCAGTTTTACCTACGCCGGTTGGACCGATAAGAATAATATTATTCGGCATTATTTCTTCGCGAATACTCTCTTCGATCTTCTTTCTGCGCCAGCGGTTCCTTAGTGCAATTGCTACCGACTTCTTAGCGTTATCCTGACCAATGATATACTTATCAAGCTCTGCAACTATTTGTGAAGGTGTCAATTCCTTTGAAAGCGGGTTAACCTCTGTTTTAACTTCCTTCTTTTGCCTGGGTTTCTTTGGCTCGCTCTTGCCGTTTACCGGTTTTGCGGGCTGTTTAACTTCGCCGCTGCTCTTTTCTGTTGAGATAACTATGTTATCTTCTGATTTATCTTCCATTGTAACTGTTATGTTCCTTTTCTTTTATTTTGACAAAATATAAGGTTTAAAGCTCTTCAATTGTAATACTGTGATTTGTGTATATGCAGATATCCGCCGCTGTGTTGAGTGATTCCCTAACTATCTCGGCTGAAGAAAGCTCAGAGTATTTCGTAAGCATTCTTGCGGCGGCTGTGGCGAAGCTTCCGCCTGAACCGATCGCGACAATTCCGTCATCCGGTTCAATTACATCTCCGTTGCCGGAAATTATAAATGCGTGAGTGCTATCCATTACAGCAAGCAAGGCTTCCAGCCTGCGTAAATACCTGTCTGTCCGCCAGTCTTTTGCAAGTTCTACGGCAGCACGCGGCAAATTGCCTTTGTACTGTTCAAGCTTGGCTTCAAACTTTTCGAATAATGTCAGCGCATCCGCGGTTGAACCGGCAAAACCTGCCAGTACTTTATTATTATAAATTTTTCTGACCTTTTTAGTATTGTGCTTCAATACTGTGTTCGAAACCGTTACCTGGCCATCGCTGCCCATTGCAGCTTTTCCATCCCTGATCAGGCCTATCACTGTTGTACTAAATATCTTGTTTTCCAATTTATTCGAAAAGTCTCCGTTTATTCTCTAAAATAATGTAAATAACGAAATAATTCCCGTTAATTCAGTATAATTTTTCTGCGCAATGTAGCTTTGGGAATTTTCATAGCTTCCCTGTATTTTGCAACAGTCCTTCGTGCCAGCCCAAAACCCTCTTTATTCATCAATTCTGCAAGCTTATCATCGCTCAAAGGCTTTGATTTATCCTCATTTTCGATCAAATCCCTGATCTTCTCTTTAAGAATTTTGTTGGATACATCTTCACCTGAATCTGACCTCATACCGGTTGAAAAGAAGTACTTCAGCTCGTAAATTCCAAAATCCGTTTGCACATACTTACCTCTCACTACCCTGCTCACAGTTGATATATCCATGTTGATAGCCTCGGCAATATCTTTTTCGAACATTGGTTTCAGCCCCTCGCCGTGAGTTTTGAAGAACTCCATCTGCCTCTCAACAATTGCATTCATAACCTTAAGCATGGTATCTCTTCGTGATTGAATTGCATTGATGAACCATTTAGCGGCATCAAATTTATTCCTGAGGAAATCTTTGGTATCTTTTTCAGTAGTTTTATCTTTCAGCATTTCCATGTACTTCTTACTGATCCTAACCGGGCTGCGAGAGTCGCCGCTAAGTTCTACGACGATCTTGCCCTCAATTTCTTTGACAAGGTAATCGGGGAAGATATAATCTGCAGCGGTATCCTGTTTCCCGGGTGCGGGATTCAGCTTATGTATGATCTCGAACAGCTCGCTCACTTTTTCCAACGGTACATTAAGCAGCTTTGCCAGCTTTTCAAAATGCTTTAGCTTAAATTCTTCGAAATGCTCGTTGATCATTTTCAGGCACAGGTCACGATCCGTCTCTTCCAATCCGCTGCCGGGCTCTTTCAACTGAATTGATAAACACTCCTCCAGATTCCGTGCTGCAATACCTACCGGGTCAAGCCTCTGCACAGTTGTCAAAACACTTTCCATTTCTTCATGCGAGGGCGAGAAACCGAATTTTTCAGATATATCTTCGGCGATCTCGTCGAGCGGTATCCGCAAATAGCCGTCATCTTCGATACTGCCAATTATCTCTTCAGCAATTATCAGCTCGTTTGGTTCAAGCCCCATCCTGTGAACCTGCTCGATCGGTGTTTCCCTGGATTTAGCCTGCTTATTTATAAGGTACTCGGTCCTGTCTTCATCACTGATGTCGCTGTTCCGGCGTTGTGTTGGGTAATCATTCCAGCTATCCTGCGCATAATCATCTTCAGCCAATTCTTCATTGCTTTGTGTTTCTTCAACACTATCTTCGAGCACAGGATTCTCTTCAAGCTGTTTTTTTATTTCCTGCTCAAGCGCCATTGTAGGTATGGCAAGCAGCAATTGCGCCTGTATTGCCTGCGGTGAAAGTTTCTGCTGAAGTATTTGTCCCTGTGTGTTCCTTAACAAATTATAATTTTTTCCTGTAGATTTTAGTTAGCTGCTCACTTTGAATCTCTTGCCGGCAATTTGGTTAACACATCCTTTGAACTCAAGGTTTAACAGTGTAACAAGTGAATCTGAAATATTCAGTCCCGTTTTCTCTGATATACCATCAATATGCATAGGTTCACTTTGCTCAGCCAGCAGCTCATATATCATTTTTTCATTTCCCTGCAAAACGGGAGCCGGCTTTTTAGAAGCGGCTGCGCCATGGAACAGGTCAAGCTCAATACTTTCAATGCCGCTGGTAATTTCCACAAGTATATCATCAATGTTTTCTACCAGCTTTGCCTGCGAATTCTTGATCAGCGCGTTGGTGCCGCTGCTGTACCTGGAGGTTATGTACCCGGGTACCGCAAAAACTTCCCGCGATTGATCTAAAGCAGTTCGCGCTGTTATGAGCGCACCGCCATCTATATCGCTTTCAATTACAATTGTACCAAGTGTTAATCCGCTTACTATTCTGTTCCTTTTCGGAAAGTTCACCGCGTCAGGCGGCGCAGAAATTTCATATTCCGAGATCAGCAATCCCTTTTCAAGCATCTCAGCATACAAGGCTTTGTTTTCGGGGGGATAAACAACATCAACGCCGCATCCAAAAACCCCGGCTGTAATTGCTTTGGCTGAGGGATTATTCAATACAGCTCTATGCGCCATTGTATCTATTCCCCTGGCGAATCCGCTCACTATTGCGATGCCTGCCGATGAGAGTTCTGAGGCAAACTGCTCTGCCATTTTCCTGCCATAGTCAGTAGGTTTACGTGTGCCTACTAAGCCAATTGAGTTATTCAGAATGTTTCTGCTGTATTTGCCTCTTACATACAGCATAATTGGCGGATCATAAATCTTCTTGAGCAAGTCGGGATAATCATCATCGCTGAGTGTTACTATACGTATATCCTGCTTATCAGCCTTTTCTTTAAACCTGCTGAATTCGTCATCGAAGCTGCTGAATTCTTTAAATGCCGATAGAATTATTTCGGCAGTTTTACTGCTGATATTTTCTACTGAAGAGATCTCGCGCGCTGTGGCTCCAAAGACTTTTTCGGCTGTTCCGAATCTTTCTATCAGCCGCTTTATTCTGACTGATCCTAATCCTTCGATCTTTGTAAGGAAATACAGATGTTTCAGGTCGTTCATTTAACTAAGTAACGGATTAAAAGTGAAAAATGTTCTCAAAAAATTGAATTATCTTCGCATTTTAGGATCAAATGCATCGCGCAAACCGTCGCCAATCAGATTTACCGCGAAAACTGTTATCATAATCGCAATACTGGGATATAAAGCCAAGCCGTAATTTGTGCCTGCCACTATATATTTGTAGCCGTCAAATACCATCTGCCCCCAGCTTGCTGTTGGAGGCTGTACACCAAGCCCGAGAAAGCTTAAGCTTGCTTCAAAAATTATCGATGTTGCGAGTCCTGCAGTACCTGTAACTATGATCGGGCCAATGGTATTTGGCAAAATGTGGCGGAAGATTATTCTGGTTGGCCTGTAACCAAGCGCCCTGGTTGCTTCAACATACTCTGTTTCGCGCAGCGAGAAGAACTGCCCCCTCACAATTCGCGCAATTTCAACCCAGCCGGTCAGGCCAATCGCCACAAACGACTGCCAGAATCCTTTGCCCAGCACAACGGAAAGCGCAATGATGAATAGTATAGAGGGAAAAGACCAAACAACGTTGATAAACCACATTATAACCGCATCGGTTTTGCCGCGGAAATATCCTGCAAGCGCGCCGAGAATTACACCAATAAATATAGCAATGCTCTCTGATATCACACCCACTGATAAGCTTATTCTGCTGCCGTAAATGAGCCTGCTCAAAATATCCCTGCCATACCTATCAGTGCCAAGCAGGTATTCCGGCTCCTTATGCCAATCGGATTCGCCGCCTTCAACCAGATCGGCTTTTGAAATTACCTTTGGACTCCCGCTGTAATCGTTGTAAAAAACTGAATCGGAACGTACATTTGTGATGCCCTTAATTGGAATAAAATCAGTACCTTCAAGCGCCTTTTTTACAAGCACATTACCTTTGAATCCGGACGGCTTGGTCGCATATTCAAGTGTTTGATCATTTGGTTCGTAGGGCGCCAATATTGGTGCAGTAATAGCAATTATTATCAAAAGGGTGATAGTAACCAATCCTGCCATTGCAAGCTTGTTTCTTTTAAATCTTATCCAGGAATAATACCATAAGCTATGGGAAGCGCGCTGTTTTTCGGCTTCCGAAAACTTATCCTTATCTACAAAAAACTCATTTTCCTGCATAATTTTGATAAATATACCGAATTTTGATTAGATATTCAAAACAAAAGAGATAAGCGGGAAAAAAATATAACGTGAGTGCAATTTTTTTAAGTCAGGTTGTGTTATGATATTTGGCAGGCTGCAGGAAGAAACAAAATAGCTGAGCACCTAAACTGCCTCCTGGTGTTCAGCACTGTGAAATCTCTGCTTTTTGCAGATTTCCTCCTGTATTGTTTTCTCCTTTAGAAACCTGCAGTCAGCCGATTTTTTTCATGCTAAACCCGTCAATTCTTCTGATTGACGGGTTTTTTATATGTACTTTTTGCTCCAAACAGCAATAAGCTCACCCACATAAGCCGCATCTTCTTTATCCAGCATCAAGTGATCAATATCATCCAAAGAAATGAGACTTTTGGGCTGATTAGCATGTTCAAAAAGGATTTCGGCATTTTCGAAATCCGAATATGTGTCAGCCACTGAGTGCATGGCTAAATAAGGAATGTGAATTGACTTCTGAGCAGCCTTTAAGTTGTATGTTTCTATATCACTAAAGAATTGCGGCTTAAAGTTAAACTTTACACCGCCAATCTCTGCTTCTGCTACTCCATACTTAATGGCACGTTGCTTTGTACGCTTCAGCTTTACAGCAAGATTTGCAGGCTCTTCCGGTGACGCAATTGTAACTATTGCCTTAGTCCCCGGCAGCTTTGATGCGGCATAAAGCGCAACACATCCTCCCAATGAATGCCCCATCAGCAAAGCAGGAGATTTGTATTCCTTCTCTAAGAACTCTGCAGCCGATAAGAAATCGCTAATCTGTGTGGTAAAATTTGTTTCCGGAAAGCTGCCTTCACTCTCGCCGATTCCTGACATATCGAACCTAAGTACCGAAATCCCCCGCCTTGTTAACGGTAAACTTATATTTTGTATAGCTTTAAGCTCTTTAGAACAGGTGAAACAATGTGCAAAAGTGGCAAATGGGCCGTCTTCATGGGGATGTACGGGCATATCGATTGAGCCTGATAGCTTCAAGCCATCATGATTCAAAAATTCAACTTTCACTGTTTTCATATTACGAAAATAGCAAAAAAATACTACTTTCAATATTTAATTAATTTCATTGTAATAATAGAAATGGCGATTTATCTTTGTTTTCTACATTAATAAATTACAAAGGATTAAGTGTTTTATGAAAGGTATTGTACTCGCCGGCGGCGCCGGTTCAAGGATGTATCCAATTTCTCAGCTCTACAGCAAGCAGCTTACTTTGATCTATGATAAGCCTCTGATATACTACCCGCTCTCTATACTTATGCTGGGCGGTATCAAAGATATTTTGATCATCTCCAACGAGGAAACTATACCATTCTATAAAAAGCTTTTCGGCGATGGTTCGCATCTCGGGCTGAATGTTGAATATGCATTACAATCTGCCCCGAATGGAATTGCTGAATCATTTATACTCGGTGATAAATTTATCGGTAATGATGGTGTTACACTTGTATTGGGTGATAACATTTTTTACGGCAAGCTGGATTTTTTTCACCGTGCGCTGGAAAGAAAAGATGGAGCAACTGTTTTTGGCTACAGGGTAACTGATCCGGAAAGATACGGTATTGTTGAATTCGATGAAACAGGCAAGGCCATTTCAATTGAAGAAAAACCAAAAGAACCCAAATCTGATTTCGCGGTCCCCGGGCTTTACGTTTACGATAATAAAGTAGTTGAGATATCAAAGAACCTTAAGCCTTCCCCGCGCGGCGAGCTTGAAATAACCGATGTGAATATGGTCTATCTTAACCAGGGCGCGCTGAATGTTGAGAAGATCAGCCGTGGAGTTGCGTGGCTTGATACAGGCACGCCGGAATCGCTGCTGCAGGCATCAAATTTCTTCGGCGCAATTGAAGACAGGCAGGGCTTAAAAGTTGCCTGCTTAGAAGAAATATCGCTTCACATGAATTTCATTGATATGGCGGGATTTGAAAAAGTAATAAGCAATATGCCCAAATGCGCATACAGGGAATACCTGCAGAAAATTCTTCACGATAAGAGCAGGTAAAAAGTAATTTATGGAAATACACGAAACCAAGTTAAAAGATGTACTCATCATAACTCCAAGCGTTTTTTCGGATGAAAGAGGTTACTTCCTCGAGTCATTCAAAAAAAAGATATTTGAAGAACGCGGTATTAAATATGATTTTGTACAGGATAATATTTCGAAGTCAAAACAGAACACCATAAGGGGTCTGCATTACCAGGTTGGCGATTTTGCCCAGGGAAAGCTGTGCCAGGTTGTGTATGGCAGGGTGCTTGATGTTGCGGTGGATATCCGCTTCGGCTCATCAACCTTCGGCAAATATATTGCTGCCGAGCTTTCTGAAACCAATCACGAAGTTCTGTGGATACCGCCGGGTTTTGCGCATGGATTTTCTGTGTTATCCGAAGAAGCGATCTTTCACTACAAGTGCACCAATTACTACAGCAAGAAAGATGAACGGGCGATCCTTTTTTCTGATAAGAACCTGAGCATCGACTGGAACATTACCGATCCCCTTGTATCGGCTAAAGATCTTGAAGCTCCCGCCTTCAGGGATATTGGACAGGATTTCACCTACAGCGGCAAATAACTCTCAAATTACATCTCCGGAAAAATCTGAATGTCAAAGAACATTAAATCACTATTTTTTACCGATGGCGCTAAAGTAAAACCAAGCTCTCTTGTTACACAATTTGCGGAAAGGCTGGAGTTTGACCTCGTTAAGGACCGCACCACTGTTACCGATCACGATATCCTCGAAGCAATTTCACTTGCTGTCAGGGATAGGCTTACGCGCAACTGGCTTAAAACCCAGCGTGAGTATAATGAAAGCAATGTTAAAAAAGTACACTACCTATCGCTTGAGTTCCTGATGGGAAGCCTATTGGGAAACTCGCTCATTAATCTTGGATTATATGAGGAATGCAAAAAAATGCTTGCCGGCTTTGATTATGACCTCGATCGCATCATGCGCGAAGAGCCTGATATGGGGCTTGGCAATGGCGGATTAGGCAGACTGGCGGCATGTTACATGGAGTCTCTTGCCACGCTTGAACTGCCCGCTTACGGATATGGCATACTTTACGAATTCGGCATATTTGAGCAGGGTATTGAAAATGGTTACCAGATAGAAAAACCCGATCATTGGCTCAGGTATGGAAATCCCTGGAAGATCGTGAGGCCGGAATTTACTTACAAAGTGAAGTTCAACGGTCAAGTAACGAACTATTTTGATGAAACAGGCAGGACCCGCTACCAATGGGTAAATACAGATGATGTGCTGGCTATTGCGAACGATGTTCCTGTTCCTGGCTACCAGAATAAAACCGTTAATACACTAAGGCTATGGCAGGCAAAATCAACCGATGAGTTTAATTTGAACAATTTCAACCAGGGAAATTATCTA
Source organism: Ignavibacteria bacterium (assembly GCA_014879675.1). GTDB lineage: Bacteria > Bacteroidota > Ignavibacteria > Tepidaquicellales > OLB5 > OLB5. The sequence goes on along the minus strand of JACSRQ010000156.1, from coordinate 9,208 downwards.
TCTGCGGTTGAGAACAAAAATCTTTCCGAAACGATATCAAAGGTCCTGTATCCAAATGATTCGATCCCCCAGGGAAAAATTCTCCGCCTGAGGCAGCAGTACTTTTTTGTATCGGCAACGCTGCAGGATATCATTTATAATTTCAAGATGCAGAATACCGATTTCAGCCTGCTGCCGGATAAAGCTGCTATTCAGCTCAATGATACTCATCCCGCAATCGCTATCCCTGACCTTATGCGGATACTGATGGATGATGAAGGATTGGAGTGGGATGCAGCATGGGAAATTACTCAAAAAGTCTTCGCATACACAAATCATACAATCGTACCTGAAGCATTGGAAGAATGGTCGGAAAATCTTTTGAGTTCCCTGCTACCCCGCCATATGCAGATCATCCGCGAGATAAACCGAAGGTTTACGGAATCAGCCCGAATCTCATATTCACAGGATGAAAGTGTTTTATCCAAAATGTCATTGATACATGAAAATCCAAACGGAAACAATGTTAAGATGGCAAATTTGGCAATAATCGGTAGCCACTCAACAAACGGTGTAGCGCAGCTTCATACAGATATTCTGAAGAAATACATCTTTCCTGACCTGAATGCTTATTACCCGGATAAATTCAATAACAAAACAAATGGCATTTCTATCAGGCGGTTCCTTTTGCAGGCTAACCCTGAGCTCTCGGAGCTGATAACATCTAAGATCGGCAGTAAATGGATCACAGATCTGGCTGAGTTAAGAAAGATAGAAAAGTACACCGAAGATGAGAAGTTCAAGAACAAGTGGCGCGAGATAAAGCTGAAAAATAAGCTGAGGCTGATAGATTTCATCGCGAACAGCCATAGTGTGAAGATCAATCCTGATTCTATATTCGATAGCCAGGTGAAGCGTTTCCATGAATACAAAAGGCAGCTTCTGAATATCCTGCATGTAATATCATTATACAACCGGATCAAATCTGCGCCGGGTGAGATGTTTATACCACGCACAGTGATATTCGGCGGTAAGGCCGCTCCTTCATACCAGATGGCAAAAACCATTATTAAACTGATCAATTCAGTAGCCGGGCAAGTGAATAATGACCCTGAAGTAGGCGACAAGCTAAAGATCCTTTTCATAAAAAATTACGGCGTTACACTTGCAGAACGTATTATCCCTGCAAGCGATCTATCTGAGCAGATTTCAACTGCGGGCTTTGAAGCATCCGGTACCGGCAATATGAAGTTCGCTCTTAACGGTGCGCTTACAATAGGTACACTTGATGGAGCAAATGTTGAAATCAAAAGCGAAGTGGGTGATGATAATATATTTATATTCGGGCTTACCGCAGATGAGATACAGAACATGCGGAAACAAAGCTATACTCCAATTTCATATTATGAATCAAACCCAAAGCTGAAACAAATAATTGACATGCTTAAGTCAAATCACTTTAATAAGGACGAACCCGGTATCTTTGATACCATCGTAAATGAGTTATTGTACAAGGACTATTACTTTGTAATGGCAGATTTTGAAGCCTATTGCACTGCTCAAAAAAGAGTTGAGCTTGCTTACATGAACACTGATCTTTGGACAAGGATGTCAATTATTAACTCTGCAAGGATGGAAAAATTCTCAAGCGACCGGTCTATTAGAGAATATGCACGGGATATCTGGAAAGTGAACCCGAAAGCTATTGATTAGATACGATTGATCTATTGTTAGTTTATTCGGCTATTCACGATTGCCTGATAGTGACTCAAGGTATTCTTTTTTTGCAATAAGGTGATCTTCACTTTCCCTGTTTGATTCATCTATTATGCAGCAATTCCTTGTACAGGCTGCCATACATATCGGTTCGGGGTATTTGCCAATGCACTCGGTACATTTATCAGGCACTACGTAATAATGCTCTTTCGACCAGAACATATCATACTCAAGGCCTTCATCGCAATAAACAAAATACCGGTTTTGGATCTTCCTCCAATTTGAGCCGCCTTTGTATATTGCGTTATAGGGACATATAATTTCACAGACTCCGCAGTTATTGCAGAAGTTTGTTATCCTGACCGGCATAGGAACTCCTTCCCTTTTAACAACATTAAACCGGAACTACAGATTATAACCTGAATACCTCAAATATAAATATGAATGTCATTCAAAAAAATGACGCACGGCAACTAGATAACTGATATTTATCCCCGGAACTTTCTTAACTGACTTTTATCGTTTGGAAAGTTCATCTATATTATCATTCTTGTAAGCAAATAAACAAAATTAAGGATAAGGAAATGAAAATAGGGTTTATTGGTCTCGGCAAAATGGGCGGCAATATGGTTGAAAGGCTGCTAAAATTCGGGCACGAAGTTGTAGTATACAACTTAACAAAACCTGAAATTGAAGAGGCTGTTAAAAAGGGCGCAGTTGGAGCAGGGTCGCTTGCGGAATTGGTCTCGTTACTGCCTGAAAGAAAAATTGTGTGGCTTATGGTGCCCGCTGGCAGGCCTGTTGACGAAAATATTGCGGGTTTGGCCGAATTGCTTAAAGGTAATGATATTATCATAGACGGCGGCAACTCATACTGGAAAGAAACCCGTATCAGGGGTGAGGCGCTGGAAAAAATTGGCATACACTACATTGATTGCGGTACAAGCGGCGGAGTTTGGGGACTCAAAAACGGATACAGTTTAATGACGGGCGGCAATAAAGAAGCGGTTGAATATACCTATCCAATATTTAAATCACTCGCTCCTGAAGGCGGCTATACCTATTGCGGCACCGGCGGAGCGGGTCATTATGTTAAGATGATACATAACGGCATCGAATACGGAATGATGCAATCTTACGCCGAAGGATTTGAGATATTAAAAACTTCTCCTTTTAACATTGATGTGACTGCCGTTGCAAGCGGCTGGCAGCACGGAAGTGTAGTGCAGTCATGGCTGCTGGAGCTTGCCGCCAAAGCTCTGAAGGAAGATCCAAACCTCGAATCAATTAAAGGGTATGTTGAAGACAGCGGCGAAGGCAGATGGACAATTGAAGCGGCTATTGAACAGAATGTTCCCGCGCATGTTATTACCGATTCATTATATACCAGATTCCGCTCAAGACAGGAAGATTCATTCGCGATGAAAATGCTGTCAGCGCTTCGGAACCAATTCGGCGGTCACAGGGTAATTAAAGATAAATGATGGATACAAACAAAATGACAAAACCCGATAACTGCGTTATCATAATTTTCGGCGCTTCCGGCGATCTGACGAAACGCAAACTCATTCCCGCGATCTTTGAGCTCTTCAAACAGGATAACCTTCCAGAAAAATTCGCAGTACTCGGAACCGCAAGCTCGGAATTTACGGATGATGAGTTCCGCTCACAGATGAAGGAAGCAGTATTAAAAGTTTTTCAGGATTCAGCAGACATTGCCGAAAAGTTCGCAGCTAAGCTGAACTATTACGCAATGGATTTCAAAAATGAGCAGGCATATAATGATCTTGCGTCAAGGATCAAATCACTTGGCGGTACGTGCGGCTCAGGATGCAATTATATATTTTACCTGGCTACGGTACCATCACTGTTTGAATCGATTTCTATTAATCTGGGCAAAGCAGGATTGAACGTTAATACCAGCGGCTTCACCCGCATAATTGTGGAAAAGCCTTTTGGGTACGATCTTGAATCAGCAATAAAGCTAAACAATGTTATGCATACCGTTTTTACCGAAGAGCAGATATACAGGATAGATCATTACCTGGGCAAAGAGACTGTTCAGAATGTACTTGTAACAAGATTTGCTAACGGGATATTCGAACCGGTATGGAACAGGAACTATGTGCATCACGTAGAAGTAACCTCTGCAGAAAATATCGGCATAGAAAACCGCGGCGCCTATTATGACGGTTCAGGCGCACTGCGTGACATGCTGCAGAGCCACCTGCTCAGGCTTGTAACACTTATGGCAATGGAACCGCCCTCTTCATTCGATTCAGACGCCGTACGAAATGAGCAGTTAAAGGTGCTGCAATCGCTCAGACAGCTTACACCTGAAGATGTGGAAAAGCAGGTAATCCGCGGACAGTATATAGCTTCGTCGATTCGCGGCAGCTTTGTAAAGGGCTACCGTGAAGAAAAAGGCGTTGACACTAACTCACGCACAGAAACTTACGCTGCAATTAAATTTTATATCGATAACTGGCGCTGGGGCGGCGTGCCTTTTTATATCCGTACAGGCAAGCATATGCCAACAAGGGTAACTGAAGCGGTTATCCATTTCAAAAAAACGCCGCATTTCCTTTTCAAAGAAAGCCGCGATATTTCTGATAACCAGTTCATAATGCGCATTCAGCCCGATGAAGGTGTTGTGCTGAAATTTGGCATGAAGGAACCCGGAAAAGGCTTCAAAGTTCACAATGTAAATATGGACTTCCATTATAAGGATATCAGCAATATTCACATTCCCGAAGCGTATGAGAGGTTGATTTATGATTGTATGGTGGGTGACTCCACCTTATTTCTAAGGGCTGATGCCGTGGAAGCTGCATGGAGATTTGTAGAGCCGATCCAGAAGGCATGGGCCGAAAATGAGAACATTAAGATCTACGGCTACCCCGCCGGCACATGGGGACCTGATGTGGCCGATAATCTTATCGAAGGTGAAAAACGAACATGGCGCTATCCCTGTAAAAATCTCGCCGATGACGGCATATACTGTGAACTATAATGGAATATCCAAAAGTATTAATATTTGATTCAGCTGAGCTGCTTGCAGAAGGCTTCGCTGAGTTCTTTGCGGAAGAGGTAAGGACATTGCTGAGGGAGAAGAAATTCATCACAGTTGCCCTTTCCGGCGGTAATACTCCAACAAAAGTATTTGAGAATCTTGCCGGAAAATTTAAAGACATAATTGAATGGAATAGAATACACTTCTACTGGGTAGATGAAAGATGTGTGCCGATGAATTCAGTGGAGAGCAACTATGGCAATGCATGGCGCGTATTGTTTGAAAAAACAGGAATCGTTGCCGAGCAGCTTCACCCAATTTACGGTGAAACAGATCCAGATGATGAAATACACCGCTATGAAGATGCTATATTGAAGTATGTGCAGTTGAAGGATGGTATCCCCTGCTTTGATATGATATTGCTGGGATTGGGCGAAGATGGCCACACCGCGTCAATATTTCCGGACAGGCTCGACTTGTTTGCAACGCAGGATATAACAGCCCATACAGTTCACCCTGAATCAGGGCAAAACCGTATTACCTTAACGGGTAATGTCATCAACAACGCAGCACGGATATATTTTATTGTAAGCGGCAGTAAGAAATCCGGCATGGTTAAAAGTATCATTGAGGAAACAACTGAGAGCGAGCTGTTGCCCGCTGCGAAAGTCCAGCCTAAAGATGGAAGTGTGACATGGTTTCTTGATAGCGAAGCCGGGAAAGAGTTATGAAAAAAGCCTGCTAAAAAGCAGGCTTTTTGTACAGCATTTAGAAATCTATAAAATTACTTCAGGCTTGAATATGAAATCTACAATTCATAATAGAGATCCCCGCTTTCGCGGGGATTCTAATATCTGTACACCTGTAGGGAGTCGAACCCCAAACCTTCTGATCCGTAGTCAGATGCTCTATCCAATTGAGCTACAGGTGCAGGTAAAACGTAATTTCAAATGTCAAGACTCAAATTCCAAACTACCATCAAAAACCGTGAGATGCTCTATCCGGTTGCCTGACTGCCGAAGCGCATCGCAGGCAGTAGCTACAAAAGCATGAGAAAATATGCAATTTTCCCTTATTTATACAAATTTACCTAATTTTTCTGAGTTATTCAATTGCATTAGGCTGGATAAATTCCAACTGTTTTATTGTTATATAAAGTGCTGCAAAATTTAAGATAAAACGCAAAAAATGAAGAATTTATACCAGGTTTTGTACGGAGTTGCGGGATTGATGCTGCTGATTGTGCTCCTTGGAGGATCATTAACCAAGCCGGTATTCAATAACTTTTCCACCCGAACTATGGAAACCGCGGGAATCAGAAAGTCATCTATTGACTCCCTCGATGGCAGAATTGATGATATGCTGTACACGGTTAAAAAAGTTCAATTGCAGATAGAGAAGATCAAAAATATTTTCTCAAGCGATCAGATTGATGAAAGCAAGTTCCAGCGCACAAAAAGTGAGGTATTCGCGAAGAATATATATAATCCAGTAAATGAGCTGCTGATAGCTTTTTACAGGATAGGGTATTTTTTCATCAGTGTAATTGTTTTGTTATCTGCGGTTATCTTCCAGCTAATTTACAGGGCGGGCGACCTGCGCCGCAGGGTAGAAAAACTTGAAACTTCGCTGGCTGTAAAATAGCAGGTACAATTACATGTACGACCTCACCCCCTAACCCACTCTCCTGAACTGCTAATGCAGTCAAGAAAGAGAGGGGTATAAGTGAATTCACTTAAATGGTTTTTGTTCCAGTGTACAGAATAGTATAAAAAAAACAGTAAAAAAAAGAGACGTCACTTTTTCAGATCGACGTCTCTAACTTTATTCACAACTAATAACTAGCTGAAATTTGTTATCTGTTATTTGTTATTCCTGACTTTCGTTTTTTGAAAGTTGCTATTTGAATCTAGTTTCCCTTTTTCTTCCAGATATCCAGAAGGCTTTCATTTTTTTTATCATTAGAAGCAACCGTAGTCTTAAGCTTAAACTCCTTTTCATTGCCATCCCAGAATATCACATTCATATTCTCGCCGCCAAATGTTCCGTTAGAAGAGAAAAATGCTTCACTGCCGCCAAACAAGCTTCCGCCGGCGAGCGAATAAGCCCAGACTTTATCTTTGTAACTGTAGAATTTGAGTGCCGTAATGTCATCAAAATCAAATGTTATCTCGCCGCATAGATGGTTATCTTCTTCAAACAAACGTTTCTTCACATTTTTCACACCCGGCATTTCATCCTCCGGTTTTTTTCCGTTCAGGTAGTTTGTCATCAAGTCCTGGTATTCAGCCTCAACAGTTGAAGCGGAATCCATAGTATGCATAATATTGATGTATTTTATCTTGCCGCTGCCTGATTTGCCATCCTTAAGCTTGAATGAATATTCTTTTGTTTCAACGGTTAAGCAGCCGATGAGGCTGATTGAAACCATAAATAAGAATATGTATATTAATGATCTTTTCATTGTTTTATATTTTCTTGCAGAAAAAGTTAACTACATTACACCGTTATGTTTCAAAACATCACGGGCTATTATGCCTTTTTGTATCTCATTTGTACCTTCGAAAATCTTGTTGATACGCGAGTCGCGGTAGAATCTTTCGATCGGGTATTCACGGGAATATCCCATACCGCCGTGGATCTGAACCGCATAGTCCACAATTTTATCCAGGCCCTCAGAGCATATCAGTTTTACCATAGCCGAATGCATGCTGATATTTTTTTTCAGGTCATAATCAACAGCAGTTCTGTACACAACTGATTCCATGATATAAATAGTAGCAGCCATTTCAGCAAGCATGAACTGTATTGCCTGGAAGTGACTTATTGGATGATCGAACTGCACGCGTTCTTTTGCGTATTTCGAAGACATTTCCAGCATTTCTTTGGCTGCGCCAAGGCATGCCGCGCCAAGGCCAAGCCTGCCGGCATCAAGTGTTTTCATGGCTACGAGAAATCCCCTTCCCTCCGTGCCGATCATATTTCCTTTTGGTACCCTGACGTTATCAAAAGTAATGGCATTGGTAGTGCTTCCTCTTATACCCATTTTCTTTTCCGGCGGACCGGCTGTGAATCCGGGCATGCTTGTTTCTACAACAAAAGCGGTCACTCCTTTTGAGGTTCGGGCAAAGACTGAAATAATATCAGCAATTCCGCCGTTTGTTATCCACATCTTATCACCGTTAATTACCCATTCATCGCCATCTAAAACAGCAGTTGTCTTCACGTTGAAAGAATCTGAGCCGGCCTGTACTTCTGTCAGGCAGAATGCGCCGATCTTTTCTCCTTTTGCAAGCGGAACAACGTATTTCTGTTTAAGCTCTTCACTTCCGCCAATAAAAATTGCATTGGTACCTATGGATTGATGTGCCCCTATGAATGTGGCCGTTGATAAACACGCACGTCCAATTTCTTCCTGCATTATACAGTAGCCAACTTCGCCAAAACCTCCGCCCCCATATTGTTCCGGGATCGAAGCTCCAAGCAGCCCGATTTCGCCAAGTTTTTTGATTATATCGTCAGGGATCTTTTCCTGTACATCGATCTGTTGTGCAATAGGTTTTAATTCATTGTTTGCAAAATCACGAACCATCTCGCGCAGCATAAGCTGCTCTTCAGTAAATCCAAATTCGAACATAAACTATATAATTTAGATGTGTTTTAAAAATAGAGTGAGTTTAAAATTACTTTATGTGGTGAGCCACTCTCTCGCCTGTGAAGTTAATTATATCTTCAGCGCCGTCAACGCCTATCATATTGCCTGATATCCAGCTTGCTTCTTCCGAACAAAGCATCAATATTGCTTTGGCAACATCTTCAGGATGCGTTAATCTGCCTCTTGGATTTTTCAGTTTAGTAGCTTCAATCATATTCTTTGCGCCGGGGATCTTTTGAAGCGCGGGCGTATCGGTAACACCTGCCATGATCGAGTTTGCAGTAACATTCATAGGGGCAAGTTCATAAGCAAGCTGCCTGGTATGTGATTCCAAAGCTGCCTTAGCTGCGGATACCGCACCATATGAAGGAATTACAGAGTGAGCACCTGCACTGGTTAATGTGAATATCCTGCCGCCTTCGGCAAGCAAATTACGGAATATCAGTCCCTGTGTCCAGTAAACCAGTGAATTAGCCATAACGTTAAGAGTCATTTCCATTTGGGCCTGCGAAATACAGTTAGACTGCGATTTCGCGATAAAAGGCTTGAGGGTACCGAAAGCCAGCGAATGCACCAGTACTTTTACGCTTCCTTTTTCATGACCGTGCAATCTTTCAGTAATTTCATCAAGAACTTCATTTCTTTTGATATCATCAGCAGCATTGATATTGAAAAAAACTGCATGTTGTTTAGTATGTTCAATCTTTCTCATCAGGCTCTTCACATCCGGAATCGTAATAGCCCTATCTAGATGAACACCAAATATATTATATCCGTGTTTCGCTAGTTCTAATGAAACTGCCCCGCCAAATCCGCTGGAGGCGCCTAAAACCAAAGCCCAAGGT
>JACSRQ010000211.1 GCA_014879675.1 Ignavibacteria bacterium | reverse complement strand
CAAAGCAATTGATGCTATAATAAATCCCCCAAAGAGTTTTCCTTTCTCTGAAATAATTTTTGTTTTTACCGAGGTAAATACAGGCTGAAATATAGCCATGAACAAACCACAAAACATAAAACCGATGCCTATTTGGTAGGGATTAAATAAAAGATCATTTTTCGCATAGATTGAAAATACAGTTTCAAATGAAGAAAGGTTGAACTGATAAATAAAAGATAAAAATAATAAAATCATTAATGAAAATCCTGCTGACTGTTTTGAATTATTCGGTGTTTTTGTTAAAGCGATGTCATTTACAGTTGTTTTACTTTTTAATGTTTTCAACACCAGGTATAATGCAACAATACCCGGTAAAATAAGTGCAAAAAAAGGGACTGAAAATTTATCCAGGTGAAATATACCCGACCTGAAATTAATATGAAAATCTGCTTTAGATAGAAAGCCCCCTACAACCGGTCCTAATATTATGCCGGTACTTAATGCAGTTCCTGACCATGCCATTATTTTACTGCGATTTTCTTTTGATGTAATGTCACTTAAATACGCATTACTTACAGGGATTAATGCAGCAGTAAATATTCCGCCCAAAATACGTGCAACATAAAACATGGTCAATGAAGTGGATAAACCAATCAAAGCCTGCATCAATATAAAACCGAGAAGACCCATAACAATAAAACTCCGTCTTCCAACACGATCTGAAAGTTTGCCCCAGATCACGGCAAAAATTAATTGAAAAAAAGGATAGACAGCTGTGAGCGCTCCTATATGAAAATTGATAGTCTCCTGATCAATTCCCGGATTCAGTGCGAGCCTTTCGACAAAAAATGGCAAAACAGGTAACAACACACCATAACCTGCCATAATAACAAATAAGCTGAATAGTATGGCGGTTATTGCACCTTTGTTTTGCTGCTGCTGTTTGATCATTTATTTCCAATCTTCCTTTTCAAAAGTTGCGCATTTATTGCTACAATGATTGTACTCAAGCTCATAAATACAGCCCCTACTGCCGGACCTAATACAAACCCTGAGGAGAATAAGACACCTGCTGCCAGAGGTATGGCAAATGTATTATAGCCGGTAGCCCATACTAGGTTTTGAATCATTTTATTATATGTTGCTTTACCGAAAAGAATAAGGCTTGCAATATCTTTTGGATTACTGTTAACCAAAACAATGTCTGCTGTTTCAGCAGCTATATCTGTTCCGGAACCTACAGCTATACCGACATTTGACTGAGCCAGAGCGGGAGCGTCATTTACTCCGTCACCGGTCATAGCAACAAACTCTCCTTTTTCCTGAAGCTCTTTTACAATTTCTACTTTCTGATGCGGCAATACTTCTGAATAATACCCATCCAAACCCAGTTCGTCAGCAACCGCTTTAGCCACTGTTTCATTATCACCTGTAGCCATCAATACTTTTATTCCGTTCTTTTTGAATATCTTAATAGCATCCTCGCTTTCCGATCGGATAGCATCAGCCATTGCAATATACCCGGCGATTTTTTCATTCACTAATATAAAGACAACGGTTTCTGCTTTACTAGAAAATGCTCCTTCAGGGACAGATAGATTTTTGTCTTTGAGATATCCCGGGCTTACCACTTTTACAGATTTCCCTTCCACATCAGCTTCAACTCCTTTACCTGTTATGGCATTAAACTTTTCAGCTTTCGGTATTGAGATATTCAGTTCTTTTACTTTATTGATTATACCAACAGCTATCGGATGTTCAGATGTTTGCTCAAGTGCGCTTGCAAGCCTCATCATTTCCTCTCCTGATATTTCCGAGGTACTTTCAAAACGGGTAACACCAAACACACCCGTTGTAAGTGTTCCTGTTTTATCAAATAACAGCACAGTAATTTTGCGGGATTCTTCAAATGCTGTTCTGTTACGGATCAAGAGTCCGTGTTGCGCAGATACAGCAGTAGAAATTGCCACTACCAGCGGAATGGCTAATCCAAGTGCATGCGGACATGCAATTACCATTACAGTAACCATTCTCTCCAGCGCAAAAACAAACGGGTAACCTAAGATGAGCCAAACGGCTAATGTTCCAAAACCTACAGTCAGTGCGATATAAGTAAGCCATTTAGCGGCCCGGTCAGAAAGGTTTTGCATCTTTGATTTGGTTTTCTGAGCTTCTTCTACAAGTTTGATGACCTTGTTCAGGTAACTGTCTTTACCGGTATGTTCAACTTTCATTTTGAGAGAACCATTGCCATTGATCGAACCACCTATTACTTTATTATCTTTTTCCTTCTTAACAGGTTTAGATTCACCTGTCAGCATGGATTCATTTACATAACTGCTGCCTTCTACAATTAATCCATCTGCAGGTACTTTCTCCCCCGGCTTGATGAGAATAATGTCATTTATTTCCAACGATTCAAGTTTTACATCTTCGACCTGACCATCCTTCTTCAATCTATGAGCTTCTGCAGGCATCATGCTTACTAATAGTTGCAACGCTTTGGAAGCGCCTAATACTGATTTCATTTCAAGCCAATGTCCCAATAACATTATGTCAATCAAAGTAGCGAGTTCCCAGAAGAAGTCAACACCCTGTAAACCAAATACAGTAGCAGTGCTGTAAAAATAAGCTACAGATATTGCCATCGCTATAAGCGTCATCATGCCGGGATTTTTAGCTTTCACTTCCTCATAAAATCCTTTTAAAAACGGCAGGCCGCCCCAGAAGTAAACAATGGTTGACAAAGCAAAAAGTATAAATGCATTTCCCGGCAGCAGCAACTCGTATCCTAAAAAACTCTGAATCATTGGAGAGAAAACCAGGATCGGTATAGTGAGCAGAGTAGATATCCAAAAACGTTTTTTGAAATCCTCGATCATCATTTTATGATGGTCATGGCCTTCCTTTCCCATAGGGATAGCGTCATGATCCATTTTACTATGGTCCGTGTCAGGAGTTTCCATTTTGCTATGATCCATTTTTGAATGGTCCATTTTTGAATGATCCATTTTATTGTGATCCATACCGGCATTATCTTCCTTCTGCTTCTCCCCACTTGCAGTTGGTTTGGTTTCAGTCTTGTCCTTTTCTTCTGGTGGTTTGGCTACAGGTGATGTCACCTGAGTTTCTCCCTTTTCTTCTATTGGTTTGACTGTCGAAGGAACCGGAGTAACGGCCTCATAATTTCTTTGGCGTACGGCGGACTTGATATCGGCGACCTCAAGATCAAGATTTC
>JACSRQ010000019.1 GCA_014879675.1 Ignavibacteria bacterium | reverse complement strand
TGCTGTTGAAATATCATTGGAAAGCTGCGCAAGGTCCTCTCTTTGTTCGATACCTGTAACCTTAGTTTTTAGGTCCAGCTTATAATTCAGGTAATTGTATACCGCAAATGTTAAATAAGATTTCCCGCTGCCGAAATCGATTACATCAATTTCATTTTTATCGGCAAGGCTGCTTGATTCAATTAGTCCGTTCAGTATCTCAATGAATTTATCCACCTGGCGGAACTTATCATACTTATCGCCTTTTACTTCGCCTTTCAGGTTTGTTATGCCAAGCAGGTTAAGGTATTTATCTTTTGAATCAATGTAACGGGTCTTAATGCGGTTATGCTCTTTTATCTCTACTCTGCTGAACGATGCTTTCCGTGTGTAGGTCCTTGGGACACGCTTCTTATTGTATTCCAGTACAAAATCATTTGTTGTGGTAAAAAGACCGCCATAAAGAAAATTCTTCCCCATTTCATCGCTGATGATATTCACCGCTTCATCAGAAGTATGATTTTTATATATATCGCGCGTTTTGTATTTGTAACGCAGCGCGAATTTAACTTCATCTTTGATTTTCACGGGATTTACGTATATATTTTCTAGCCCGTCTTCATTACCGCGGTATTTACCAAGGGTGAATTTTACAAATGTATTATCCTTCAGTGAGCTTCTGAGTGTTTCCATGAAATCACTCTTAACATCACGTTCAGTATTTTGCTCTTTAGCCATTATATAGTTGAATTAATTTTTTATATCAAAATAGTAGCATTTGTAAAGGGCTTCTTTTTTGAATCCTTCGCGGAAATACATATCTGCGGCTTTTTCATTTTCACCGTTGACCGAAAGCATTACACCCGGTGAACCGCTATCAGCGGCATACTGAATGCCTGTCCTTAAAAGATTTTTCCCTAAACCTTTTCCCTGGTAATCACCTGCAACACCTATCGCTTCTATAAAGATCAGATCATCGCCTTTATGTTCTTCTTTTGTCATACTCAGTGTGGCAACCGGTGTATCATTGTGCCAGAGTAATTTCATTCCGCCATCAATATATGCAGGGTCAAGCCTCCAGTGTTTTAATCGCTCAGGCGTCATTCGCACGTGCCCGAGTGAGTGCCCGAAAGCATCATTGATTATGCTGCACCAGTTCTCTTCATCAATTCCTTCGCGAAAAGTGCGCAGCTCATATCCTTCAGGAAACTGCGGTCCTGTAAATTTTTTGGTATCTCTTATCAGTATCCAGGCAAACCGGCGGGATTCAAACCCAAGATCTTCCCATATTTCTGCAATATTGCTGTAATTATCTTCAATAAAACCGTAAATAGAAGTGAGCCCCGAAGTATGTAATAATATGCTGTTTAGGAGCTTTAAATAGGATAAATAATCACCATCGGCGGCATGGAACATCCTTAGCCGTGCCTGCCTGACTTCCCTGTACTCAGGATGCAGCATCAAAGCGGCTGCGCCGCGAATTTCATTCCCCTTTACCAGCAAATACACGGGGTCATTTTCGCTGACGGTAAAATCATCCAGCGGCGGGTTTGATTCATCCTGCTCATGTGAAAATTGTTTAAAATACGATTTGAATGCCGGGATGTTATTTTCTGTAAGCTTAACTACTTTCACTTTTTATTAATATTCAAATTTAGAAAAATACCAATGCTTCCTGTTGTTTATTTCCATGGTGTATCTATCTGCGCCATCTTCAGTTTCAATTTTGTAATTGGCAATTTTGAGAACTTCCTGTTCGAACGGAAAAATAAGGGTCTTAACTATTGTTGAGCCCACCAGCATTGAATCACTTCCGCAGCTTCCGTCAGATGGCTCAAGCCGGCCGCCTTTTTCAATATCGGAATATGTTACTGTGAGATATACAGACTTGCCAATAAGCTGCCATGTGCCGCCATAACCAACTTCACGGTTTGCACAGTTCATCTGGTTATTGAAATAATAAAATGTACCATCATCATTGAATGTGAAAGTATCATCATATCCCGCTGCTACATGCGGCGCAGCCTGCCAGGAGCCGATAAGATCCTTTGATGATTGAGAAAAACATACTGATGAAAGTATCAAAAACAGTAATATTGTCTTCATATATAGTTTATGATTTTTTATTTCCGGTTATCATTAAATAAGAAAAACTTCCGCGGTGCATTCCCATAAACAGCCCGAGGAAGCACGCTTTTAAATGTCCTATTCTTACTGAATTCAGTTTTTCGCCCTGCAGCATTTTCTTCAATACAAAACTTACGACTGTAAACGGCGCATGCATAACTGATGGAGCAACTCTAAAAGAGAGATCGGTAACTTTGATATTTTCCGCACCGTTTAGTTTTAACTGCTCAACTACTCCGTTTACATTTGGGAATGATGGCAGTGCCCAGCCTTTGCAAATTTCGTTATAACAGTATTTAAGCAGCGGGTAAAATTTTTCCGATGGCCGCTTTAAAAATCCGTCTGCTATTGCAAATTTCTTGCCCGGTTTAAGTACGCGCATCATTTCCTTTACGAATGCGGCTTTATCATCACCCGGGCAGTGGCATGCGCTTTCAAGCGCATAAGCTGCGTCAGCGGAATTATCATCAAACGGCAGATTGGTATAATCACCTAAAATAAGCTCTATAATACCATCAATGTTCTTTTGCCTGTTCAGCTCTCTTGCCTTTTGGATCTGCCACTCAACAATTGTAATGCCTTTAACTTTTTTTTCCGGATACATTTTCGCAAATGTCCTGCACGGTGCGGCCAGTCCACACCCGAGGTCATACACAATTTTATCGCTATCACCCAGCTTAAGGCTTTCAATCACATACCGGTTCATAGCGTCCAGCATCTGTTCACGCCAAAGCGGTATCATGGGGAACCTGTAATATCCGAAATGCATATTATATTCACGGCTCCATTTGCCGTAATCAAGTCCCGTATCTTCGTAATAAGTTACAACATTCTGCGCATTCTCGTTTGTTGTAACTTCCTTTAGCTGCCCTTTATGGGTCTGCTGCTCTTGGTTTTTCAGGATGGATCTTTCTGTCTACTTCGGTTTTATTGCCTTAATGCTGTACATCAGAGGCATTTTCCCTTCAATTCCTTTAATTTCGTAGTATCCCAGCTCATTTTGTACTGTGTTATTAAAACACTTATAGTAGCTGTATGGATATTCCTTAAACTCCGTTACCTGCAGGTTTTGTTTCAGCAAAGCAGAAAAAACATCGCTTAAAGGATGGTTCCAACCGTACGATAAATGGTCTATA
>JACSRQ010000047.1 GCA_014879675.1 Ignavibacteria bacterium | reverse complement strand
ATTTTATATTGTTAAAATGAAAATATTTTACTTAATACTTATTATTCGTTTATCTACAGTTGGTTTTGACATGATTTACTCGCAGCAACCAACACAGGAGTGGGTTGCCAGATATCCGGACATAAACAATGGAAGTGCTGCAGGTCATTCAATAGCTGTTGATAACCTTGGGAATGTATATGTAACAGGTGTCCGTGAGGAATCTGGTTCGCTCAAGTTTTGTACAATTAAGTACAATGCTGCCGGAGTACAAGAATGGTTACGTTTGTATGATAATATTTGGGGTGGAGGTAATCAAGGTAAATGTGTAATAATTGATAAGTCAAAAAATATTTATGCAGCAGGGTACACGTATGGAGGTAGTGAGTATTTTAATTATTGTATAATAAAATATACGAAGGATGGAATTCAACAGTGGATTAGAATATATAACGGACCTGGCAATGGTATTGATCAAATCACCCACATTTCTGTTGACTCTATGGATAATATAATAGTTACAGGAATAAGTTCCAGAATAGGTGAATTTAATTATGACTACGCAACTATTAAATATGATTCAGCAGGAAATGAGCTTTGGGTACGGAGATATGGTGTTGGTTCAAGTAGTTCATTTACATCCGGAATTGCTGTAGATATAGATCAAAATTCTTATGTAACAGGTTCAATTGAAGGAAATTGTGTAACTGTAAAGTACTCGCCGTCGGGACAAATTCTATGGACTAATACATATGATTCAGGAAATGTAGAATTATCGCATTCACTCACAATAGATAATATTGGAAATGTAATCATTACTGGCGAGAACAGGATTGCAGGCGGGCAAGATTTCAATGATTACTTAACAATAAAATATTCAAGTTTAGGAGTGTTGCAGTGGGTACGAAAATATGATGGAAACGCTCATTTGAGCGATGTTGCAAATTCCGTTACATCAGATCATAACGGGAATGTTTATGTAGGTGGAACAAGTTATGTAACGAATTCCTCTTCAGAATTTTGTACGATTAAATATTCGCATACAGGGAATCAGCAATGGATTAGGAATTACGGCTCACCTTCTAATTTATATTCAAATGTGTCTATGAGTTTGAACCGAGATGGCTCGTTATATATTGGTGGTTGGCAAGCAACTGGTTTGGGAGCAGATTACGTTCTGATCAAATATAGTATAAACGGAATGCAGTTTTGGGTAACTACCTATAACGGATCAGCAAACAGAAGTGATTACCTTTATGCTTTGACTACAGATAATACAGGGAATGTATATGTTACTGGACAAAGTGAAAGAAAAGATCTTCACGTGGATTGCTGTACGATCAAATATTCTCAAAATATCGGTATTCAGATTGTATCAAATGATATTCCCCGAGAGCTCAAACTTGGACAATGTTACCCGAATCCGTTTAACCCCGTTTGTAAAATTAAATTCAGTATCCCTTCTGGCAAAAAAAGACATATTAACATAACTTTATACAATAGTTTGGGACAGAGAATAACCTGTCTGGTTAATGAAGTTCTAAAAGCCGGAACATATGAAACAGAATGGAACGGAAAAGACTATTCAAGTGGAATTTATTATTATGTAATGAAAGCAGAAAGTTTTTTAACTACAAAAAAAATGATTCTTTTAAAATAATGATGTTATGCAACTTAATATTTAGTAACTGCATAGAAAAATTGCTGTAACATAACTCAATGACTATACTCTTCTATAATTGATAATTGTGAAAAAATTAAACCATTAATATGAAAGGAGTTTTATTGTGTTTGCAAAGAAAAGCAAAACTTCAATATTTATAGTTTTTATTGTTACGATAGAATTATTATTTGCATTTAAATCAAGCAATATTTATGCTCAAGTGTGGACTAAACGATATGCGGGATTAAATGCAAATAGTTATGATTATGTGCATGATATGAAAGTTGATAATTACGGAAATGTTTATGTGACTGGCTGGAGCGGTGGAGATATGTTTTTAGTGAAATCTCACTATAGCAATGGTTTTGTTGAATGGGTTGCTCGGTATAATGGTCAGTTTGGCAATGATATATCCAATAGTGTTGCCTTAGATGCATCGGGTAATCCATACATAGCTGGGCAGGTATGGAATGGTTCAAACTATGATTTTGTTATCGTTCGATACAATTCACTTAATGGAGTTCAAACTTGGGCTACAGGTTATTCTGGCTTGACTTCAACAAGTGATGATAGAGGGCTATATATTGATATTGATAAAAGTGCTGGAAAAGTATGGGCTGCAGGAGTTTCTAATGAATATGAGGGAATTGAATGGGGACCTTTTATAAGAAGAATAAATACAGATGGAACCGATGTACTTAACTACAATTTTAGTTCTAAGGGAGAATTCAACGTAATAAAAGTTGACCCATCAACCCACTGGGTATATGCAGCTGGTTATAAATATAGGGGAAATAATAAAGATTGGTACATTGTTGCAATTGATGAAAGTTCAAATATTCAATGGTCTTACTTTTATGAGGGAGCAGCTAATTTGGATGATTATGCAACAGATTTGGTTGTTGATCCATTTGGAAATTCAATAATAGTAACCGGTACTAGCGATGGACAATCAAAGTTCACCACAATTAAAATCTCAAATATGGGTTTTTTTCAATGGGCAAATAATGACGTTTCTGGAATAGGGAGGTCTATCGCGGTATTTAATAATGGTTCAAACTATGATATTATTGTTACAGGTGTTACCTTTGAAAATGGCTCGTCACAATATGCAACAATAAAATATGATCAAAATGGCACCCAAATATGGAAATCAAATTACCATTATTTGATAGAGGAACAGGCATATTCAATTGCTGTGGATGGTTCAGGTAATTCATTTGTAACTGGATATAGCAAGAACTATGGATTTGATCAACTTGATATAGTTACAGTAAGATATAATAACTCTGGGCAGCAAACCGCATTATTTAGATATGACGGACCAGCGCATTCAACAGATATTGCCAAAACTGTAGTATTGGATGCCGCTGGGAGGCCTCATGTAGGTGGATACAGTTTGGGGCTAGGAACTTATTTTGATGGAGTATATATGAAATATCAACCAGGTACTGCTAAAGGATGCCCTTGGTTATATACATTTAATGAAGAAACTGGGGAATTTATTGCAGATAATAACATTCTTCATAGATCCGAATTTACCGAAAATTATGGATTAGATATTAAGGATATGTATAAATTGAACGTTACTCCATCTCCATTTCAGGGAAATTTGTATTTTCGGATTTTTGAACTTGATAACGATTACAATTATATTGATAATGTTAAACTATGGCAAATTGATCATACAGTAGGAACAGAAATTGGAGTAGATGAAAATGGTCTAATTTGCAAATATACACCGTTGAATATTTCAGATCCCGGAGATGTTAAGCAAACAGGTGTGAATAGCAATGTAGCACGTTATGTATCGTATGATACAATGGCAAACAAATTTATTTTTGGACAACCTCAGGACACAGTATCTGCAACAGATTTTGAGTACGCAGGCAGTGGAACTGGTGATAGTTTGGCAATACTTATTAATGCTGGTCAGGATTTGAGCGATCAAATTCAACCAGCACCGAAAATAAGTGCTGGAACGATTATTACTTACGCGAATGATAGCCCAATACCCACAAGCAGAAGTTTCGCAAGGAGAGAAAATAATTCTGATATAATAATACCCTTTGCTTCGGCAAATTCTTCTATAGATTCTGTAGTTATTCAATGGGAAAGAAGCTACCAAGTAGATTATTTAACAGTTGTTGAAGTATCGTATTCAGGTTTTGTAGTTTCAGAATTGGATTTGGTAGATGCAATTAAATCAGATACGAACAGTGTCATGAAAAACCTGGAAAGTATTGATCAAAATTATGCAGAATTTGATTCAACTACCGGAATATACCTTCAATTTGAAAGCGATGGAGAACCACAATCAGGATATATCAGGGATTTTGTTTTCGAAACAAATGGAAGATATGAATTGAATGGAGGCGATCATTTTAGCAGGCTGTTACAAAACAATCAAACTCAAAATGCATTTCCTAAAAAGTTTGTACTTGAACAAAATTTTCCAAATCCATTCAATCCTATAACCAATATTAGATATGAGGTTCCCGTTCGATGCCATGTTAAGATCGAAGTTTATGACATAAATGGAAGGCTCGTTTCGATATTATTAGATGAGGTTCGTAATTTGGGAGTTTATACTATTCCATTTGATGGTACAAAACTTTCATCTGGTGTCTATTTCTACCGTCTCGTAGCAGGTAATTTCGTTCAATCAAAGAAGATGGTGCTTTTGAAATAACGCCAATGCCGTAATTGTGAAATTTATTTTTATGTAAACAAATTTAAGATCCCGTCCAAAAGGCGGGATTTTGTATTTTCTGGTATTCCCTCACAAAATAATATCAAATAAATGTGCAAAAATCGGCAGGAAAGCAAAATTTTCACTGCAAATAACGCTTTTGTCCCTCACAAATAGTATAAATTTTCTTTTGAGGATGCATCCTTAGGGAATATCTTTGTATCACAATTGCAGATGCAGTGAATTTATGAGATCAAAAGAACTGATAACAGGTGAACCAATAAATCACAAATAGAAAACAGTGATTCTCCATTTTTTTAAACAGGAGAGGATACTTCAGCACAGTTGTAAAATCGCAGCACTGACAATCAAACAAATTTTATAAAAGCATAAGATCTTTTTTTTATAATCATAAAAACCAAAAAGGAGAAACAAATGAACTTCAAAAACATTTTAACAGCAGCAGTATTTATTTTCACTATCACATTTATTTCAACAGCGCAGGAAATGACGCCGCCGAAGCCGGTGGAATCAGCTTGCTTCGATAAGTGGGTTGGCACATGGGTTGGCGAGAACGAACACGGCGGCATGCCCGGCAAACAGACCATTGTATGCACATGGGATCTCAATCACCAGTTCCTCGTGGTGAATGTTACAGGAACAGGGGATAAGAATCCTGATTTTGTTTACAAAGGAACCGGCTATTACACTTTGGATAACAGCGGCGGCTATATCGGTTACTGGTTCGATATTTTCGGGCTTGCAGGTTTATCAGAATCAAAAGGCAAAATTACAGCTAGCTCTCTCGAAGGCAGCGTAACAGCACCCGGTTATACGGGAGTAGAAACTGCCGTTTTCAACGGAGATAACGAAGTGACTATGACCTCTAAGGGCACTTATGAGTTTAACGGGCAAAAAATGCCGATTGAGATGAAATCAGTTTATAAAAGAAAATAATTAACAATGATCTCAGGGGGTGAAGCTGCCTTCACTCCCTGAAAATCTTAAAAAACGCTCAAAAATTGATGATATTCTATTATAACAGTTAAGGCTCAAAATGAACACAGAAAACACTAATTCAGTCAGAACGAAGTATCTGCTTAACCTTATCAGCCGGTTTGAAAACATGAAAAAGGGTATCGCCGAAAATGATCTGCTCTGGAAAAATTTTAATATTACTCCCGAAGAGATCGAACAGCATATACAGGAAATTCATATCACCGGAACAGAAATAGAAAATCTCAAACAGCAGCTTTCAAAAAAACTTTCCGAAGCAAGAGAGCTGAAAGAGAAAGAAAAAAAAGTTCTTGAGCTTCTCGAAAAAAGAGCAGTGGGTGTTCACGCAGATGAAGAAGAAAAACTGCAGGTGTATGGAATTGAAAAACGGAAAAGAACTTCGTAACATTAACGAACATTTTTTTATTTGCTTCATGCTCTCACACTCTCACGTCATCACTTTCAGACTTCAGTGTTGTTACGTAAAAATGCCATACTCTTCCTGTCATAAAATTACATGATTTCACTCAGCATTTTCGGCAGGGATTAACATTCCGGCGGGAACCCGGTTTTGACCCAATTTTTTTTCTACGATGCATTTTTTTCTTTATCCAGAAATTCCCGTCAGTTGAGGCTTTACAGGATGTCAAGTGATTTGCGGATTTTTTTTCTTCCGTTGTAATTTGCATTTATAGTTTTGTTCAGTTAATTTTGAATCCAATCGTTAACAGAACATGATCTAAACAAAAATTAGCGGCGGCTTTTGAGTTTAACCAAAAGATTCATGACTCAGGAAATACCCACCTTTACAACCGGGAATGAATGGCATTGCGAAAAGTACAGAATATATGTTACTGCCGTGTTAACGATCTATTAAAACTCAAAATATTTTTTAATTTTTTTTAATTACTTACCGCATGAAGATAGACAGACTGTTTGCCGGTGAATCCAACAGCCCATATGACAAAATTGAATTCGATAAACGTACTTCAGTAATCAGGAATCCTGACGGCTCTATTGTTTTTGAAATGATAGATATCGTCGTTCCGAAAGCATGGTCGCAGGTTGCTACCGATATACTGGCGCAGAAATATTTCCGTAAGGCGGGAGTGCCTAAAGTTCTGAAAAGAGTTCATGAAGATGGTATGCCCGTTTGGCTCCAGGCATCTGCACCTGATCTCGATGCGATGAAGGATATTTCCGAAACCGAAAGATACACCAGCGAAACAGATTGCCGCCAGGTTTTTAACCGTTTGGCAGGCTGCTGGACCTATTGGGGCTGGAAACACGGCTATTTTAATACAGAAGAAGACGCTTCAGCGTTCTATAATGAGCATTGTTATATGCTTGCAATGCAAATGGCGGCTCCAAACTCTCCCCAGTGGTTCAATACCGGGCTTAACTGGGCTTATGGTATCTCAGGTCCGTCACAGGGTCACTATTATGTAGATGGTACTACCGGTGTTCTTACACAGTCCCAGGATGCTTACACGCATCCTCAGCCGCATGCCTGTTTTATACAGTCAGTTTCCGATGACCTCGTTAACGAAGGCGGAATTATGGATCTGTGGGTAAGGGAAGCCCGTCTTTTTAAATACGGCTCGGGTACCGGTTCAAACTTCTCTAATATAAGAGGCTCAAGTGAACCGCTTAGCGGCGGCGGAAGGTCCTCGGGGCTGATGTCGTTCCTCAAAATTGGCGATAGAAGTGCGGGCGCGATAAAATCCGGCGGAACAACCAGGCGCGCAGCCAAAATGGTAACACTCGATCTTGACCATCCCGATATTGAAGAGTATATAAACTGGAAAGTTGTTGAAGAGCAGAAGGTTGCCGATCTCGTTACCGGCTCCAAGCTCATGAACATTCATCTTAACAATGTTATAAAAGCATGTTACGAAGTTCATCCCGAAAACGACCCGTACGATAAGAAGCAGAACAAACATCTCGCTAAGGCTATTTCCGATGCAAGGAAATCGCTTATTCCCGAGAACTATATAGATAGAGTTATCCACCTCGCAAAGCTTGGTGTGAAAGAAATACATATTCCAACCTATGATACAGACTGGAACAGCGAAGCTTATTTAACCGTATCAGGGCAGAACTCAAATAACAGCGTAAGGGCAACCAATGAATTCATGAAGGCGGTTGAAAATGACGGCCTGTGGAATTTGTACTGGAGAATTGAGCTCAGCAAAGCTAAAAAAGAGGGACGCGATCCGGTTGCATGCAAGAAAATAAAAGCACGCGACCTGTGGGAACAGATAGCATACAGTGCATGGGCATGCGCAGACCCGGGGATGCAGTATCACACCACTATCAATGAGTGGCATACCTGTCCCGCCGGCGGCGAGATTAAAGCTTCAAATCCATGCAGCGAGTACATGTTCCTTGATGATACCGCCTGCAACCTCGCTTCGCTTAACCTTGTAAAGTTCCATAATACCGAAAAAGCTGAGTTTGATATAGCCGCATACCGCCACGCGGTAAGGCTTTGGACAATTGTGCTCGAGATCAGCGTTTTAATGGCGCAGTTCCCCAGCAAAGAAATTGCACGGCTTTCTTATGATTACCGTACTCTTGGCTTAGGATATGCAAACCTTGGCGCATTATTAATGCTTCAGGGCATCCCTTATGATTCCAGCGAATCACTTGCCATAACCGGCGCGTTAACCGGGATTCTGCACATGCATTCATATGCAACCTCTGCTGAAATGGCAAAAGAGCTAGGCACATTCCCGCGCTTTAAAGAAAACGAGCAGAGTATGCTGCGTGTGATAAGGAATCACCGCCGTGCCGCATATAATGTGCCGAACGAAGAGTACGAAGCTCTTTCTATATTCCCGGTTGGCATTAACAAAAAATATTGCCCTGCAGATCTTCTTAAGGCTGCAAGGGAAGATGCGGATCATGCATTGGATCTGGGTGAGCGATACGGCTACCGCAACGCGCAGGTAACGGTTATTGCGCCCACAGGAACGATCGGGCTCGTAATGGATTGTGATACAACGGGTGTTGAGCCTGATTTCGCGCTTGTTAAGTTCAAAAAGCTTGCCGGCGGCGGATATTTTAAGATCATTAACGAATCAGTTCCGCCCGCGCTCAAAAAGATGGGCTATACCGAGAATGAGATTCACGATTTAATTAAGTATTGTACGGGTCATGGCTCGCTTATTGGCTGCCCGGGTATTAATCCGCAGTCACTGCAGGAAAAGGGCTTCACAACCGATGTTATCACACAGGTTGAGAAATCACTTCCCGCTGCGTTTGATATAAGTTTTGTATTCAACAAATACACATTAGGGGCAGATTTCTGCAAAGATACACTCGGCTTCACGGATGAGCAGCTTGATGATTACAGCTTTAATATTTTGAGGACTCTTGGATTCACCAGGGAACAGATAGAAGATGCGAACGATTACGTTTGCGGCACTATGACGGTGGAAGGCGCTCCGCATTTACGCGAAGAGCATTACCCTGTGTTTGATTGCGCCAGCAAATGCGGTAAAAAGGGGACCCGGTTCATCTCCGCCGATGCGCACATAAAAATAATGGCAGCAGCACAGCCGTTTATTTCGGGCGCTATCAGCAAAACAATTAACCTGCCCAACGAGGCTACCATAGAAGACATGAAACACGCTTATTTGCTTTCATGGAAGCTGGGCATTAAGGCTAATGCATTATACCGCGATGGCAGCAAGCTTTCACAGCCGCTCAACAGCGTTAGCGGCGAAGACTCCTTTGAGAATGAAACAGAGGAGCTTGCCGAAACAATGAGCAAGCCGAATGATATTATCCGCATCGCGGAGCGTATCATTCACCGTTATATTGCCAAACGCCGCAAGCTTCCGTTCAGAAGGCGCGGCTATACGCAGAAGGCAAAGATCGGCACGCACTCGGTTTACCTGAGAACTGGTGATTACGAGAACGGCCAGCTTGGCGAGATATTTATCGATATGCACCGCGAAGGCGCAGCCTTCAGAAGTCTCATGAACTGCTTCGCTATTGCAGTATCGCTGGGCTTACAGCACGGCGTACCGCTTGAGGAGTTCGTTGACGCGTTCGTTTATACAAGGTTTGAGCCGAACGGAATCGTTATCGGCAACCCGAATATCAAAATGACAACCTCGCTTATCGATTATATATTCCGCGAGCTTGCGGTAACATATCTCGGGCGCAATGACCTATCGCACATTTCACAGGATACCGAAATGCGCACAAGCCCCATTGATAGCATCAGCAAGCTTGATAACGAGACCGACTACGAAGACGAAGAGATATATTCAGAGCGTTTTATTGATGAGCCCGTGAATAACAATCCACCCAGGGTTGATCATTTTTTAACCAACCAGCCCGTTAAACCCGTGCAGAATTCTACACAGGGTGCATCGGTTAGCTCGCAGCAGACCATCTCAGGCGGCCCGCTGGGCATCCAGATGACGGGTGCAGCGACGATAAAAAATGTGAACTTGAGCGAAGAGAAGGATAAAATTAAGCAGGCAAAACAAAAAGGCTACACAGGCGATATCTGCCAGTCATGCGGCAGCCTAACCATGGTACGCAACGGTACATGCCTGAAATGCATTACCTGCGGCGATACTTCTGGCTGTAGTTAAGAGTGAGTTGAGTGCATTGAGTAAAAGAACTATAACAGGGGAGGCCAAAAGCCTCCCTTTTTGATGTAAAGGTTTTCATGTTAATTAGTGCAATTCGTGTCTAAGCTTTTTGCTTTTTCTTCCTCATCTTTCGCCTTTTGTAGGCTATGGTACGCAGGCAAACTGTTTTTGATTTTCTTTGAGTCTTAGAGCCTTTGTGTCTGCTTTTTGTTTTGATTTCAAGCGGAGTTTTTGAATATGTATTGCTATTGGTAATTCGTGGAAATTCGCCAGACTTTCGCTTTCTGAAAGTTGTTATTTGTGTCTAAGCTTTTCAAGTGTTCTTTTTTTGTGTTGTTAAGTCCGGGCTCAGACCCCCTCGGGCTAAAGCCCACTCCCCCTTCGTAAGGGGGAGATGTTATTTGGTGAAATTTGTGCAATTCGTGGTTAAGGCTTTATGTGCGGCTCAATGTCTGGAGACCCGCATTCGCCAAGCCCGCGGCAGGCAGATTAGACAAGTGAGTTTTTCTTTGAGTCTTAGAGCCTCCTGACTTTCGATTTGTGAAAGTTTGTGTCCGTTTTTTGTGTAGCCCCGAAACTGAGGTAGAATCGTCAAATCTCTGTTTTATATTAAGTTAGTATATTTTCTAGGTATCTGAAAAATGGATAGCAAATCTTATATCTACGATTTATATTACAATTCGTAGATAACAGAAAATCTATCTATCTAATATGAGATCAGGAAAATTTTTAACACAGCTTAGCGGAGATATAAAGTACCGAGCATTTGTTCCGTCATCAAAAGGGGTAAAAATAGAATATGACGATACTTTGAGAGATTTGCTTTCAAAGGCAGATGTGGCGCTGGGCAGACTTGACGGGATTGCAGAGATCATACCGGATGTGGATTTTTTCATAATGATGTATGTCAAGAAAGAAGCAACATTATCTTCACAAATTGAAGGAACCCAGGCAACGTTTTCTGATCTTTTAAAAGCTGATGCTGATATAGATACCAATAACGATGTTGATGAAATAGTTAATTATGTTGAGGCGCTAAATTACGGACTTAATAGAATGAATGAATTGCCACTTTCTTTAAGACTGATCAAAGAGATCCATAATTTGCTGTTGAAAGGGGTAAGGGGAGAGCAAAAATCCCCGGGCGAGTTCAGGGTAACACAAAACTGGGTAGGCGGAAGCTCTATTCAGAATGCAGTTTATGTACCGCCCCCGGTGCACGAAATGATCCCGGCGCTTTATGAGTTTGAAAAATTTCTGCATGAAAAAACTGATCACCCGGTATTGATCAAAACAGGGCTTATTCATTCGCAATTTGAAACTATTCATCCGTTTTTAGACGGGAATGGAAGGATTGGCAGGCTATTAATTACTCATTATTTATGTTTCAGGCATATTCTGAAAAAACCATTACTTTACATTTCCGAATTTTTTAAAGCACATAAACAACAATATTACGATAGATTAACAGCAATTCGGGAAAAAGATGATATCGAAGGCTGGCTAAAGTTTTTTCTGGACGGGATAAAGGTAACTTCGGAAAGCGCAGTTGAGACGATAAGGAAAATAATCGCCATTAAGGAAGCAGACTCTGTATCAATCATCAAAAAAGGCAGGGTAAACAAAAACTCGCTGAAACTATTGGAGCATTTGTTCAGGAACCCGGTTGTTACGATCCGGATCGCGGAAAAAATCCTGGATCTGAAAAACCCGAATGCGATAAAGGTAATTTCATCTTTGGTTGATTCGGGTATATTAAAAGAGGTAACCGGTAGAAAAAGAAATAAAATATTCATTTATAAAAAATATACTGATCTGTTCCTCAAATAAACTCCGAATATTTATCTTTTTCGTTTGAACAGCTTCATATTGCCCGTCAGGCAAAACATGAGGTCAATTAGTGTTACTTGTGTCTAAGCTTTTGCTTTTTTTCCTCATCTTTCTCCTTTTTTAGGCTATAGTACGCAGGCAAACTGTTTTTGTTTCTCTTTGAGTCTTAGAGCCTTTGTGGCGGTCTTTATGTTTTGATTTTAAGCGGCAGGCAGAGCCGTGCCGCCTACTAATGCAGATTTGTTTATGAATTATAAAATCATACGTACCAAACGGAAAACCCTGGCGCTGCATATCAGCAGCAGGGATGCCATGCTCACTATCCGCGCGCCTATTGGAATGAGCGAGGATACCATTCACCGCTTCATAGCACAGAAAAGCAACTGGATCCGCCGCAAGCAAACTGAAATATCACGCCAGCTGGAAAAACATAAGCCCAGGCAATTTATTGAAGGTGAACAGTTCCTGCTTGCAGGCAGGTTGTACCCCTTGCATATAATCCCTGGCGCAAAACCCCGCGTATATTTAAGCAATGGAGAGAAAATCGTTATGACCGAAGCCTGCCTTGCCGCTCCGCGGCATTACATGGAGTGGTTCTACAAGCACCAGGCAAAGTCGATGCTGGTTAAGCGCACTGCGCAGATAGCCGATAAGCTCGGCTACACAGTTAAGGCTGTGCGGATAAACAGCGCGCGCACCCGCTGGGGCTCCTGCAGTATGAACAGTACCATCAATTACTCATGGCGGCTCGTGCTGCTGCCGTGGGATGCAATTGATTATGTTATCATCCATGAGCTTATACACATTGATATTAAAGATCACTCCCGCCGCTTTTACGCGCGTATGCTTAAGCTGCTGCCTAATTATGCCGAAAGGGAAAAGAAGCTGAAGGAACATTCACTCGCTGCCTCCATACTCTGAGCGAAGCGAAGAGTCTCATTCGGTTGACTGTAAGTGAAAAAATGCCCGTTTGTTTATTTCAGCACCCAGCGTTACTTTCTTTTGATCGATCCCCGCATCAAGTGCGGGGCAGGCTCAGAAAGTAACCAAAGAAAAATCGCCGGCTGAAACAAAACAGCCTGAACTCTTCGACGCAGATAGCCGCAAAAATAACTCGGCTTCGCCTCAAACAGATTTTTGCTTTTATGAATGCGTTCTCATAGTTCTTTTTCGGCTGTTTTGTTTAGGCCGGTTAAATGTATTAATTCTCGTTCAAGTGTTTTTTAATTAAAATTTGCGGAATTCGTATGACTTTCTTTTTATGAAAGTTGGTTAAAGCTTTTGATTCTTTTATATCCTGATGTGATCCTTCACTTCGTTCAGGATGGATGTTCAGGATTCGGTGTCAATTTTTCGGTGGAAGCAGTACCTTATTGCCCGTATTTTTGTAGTAATATAAATACAGTATTATGGAAATGAAGTATTTTCAATTGCCGCCTGCGGCAGAAATGAAACAGGCGGTTTACAGCAAAGATAAAAGCTACGACGGCATATTTTTTGTCGGCGTAAAAAGCACAAATATTTTCTGCCGCCCGGCTTGTCCGGCACGTAAGCCGATGGAAAAGAACATGGTGTTCTATTCTTCAGCGCGCGACGCGCTGTTTGCAGGCTACAGGCCGTGTAAACGATGCCGCCCGCTTGAGCTTAGCGGCACGCATCCCGATTGGGTAAAAGCGCTGCTTGAAAAGATCGATAGCTCGGCTGATAAACGCATACGCGATGGCGAGCTCAGGCAAATGGGCATTCAGCCCGAAAAAGCCAGGCGCTACTTCGCAAAAAATTACGGCATGACATTCCACGCTTACCAGCGTAGTCGCAGACTTGGCTCCGCATTCGCTGAAATACGCGAAGGCGCGAAAAAGCTGGATGATGTTATTCTAAGCAAAGGGTATGATTCACACAGCGGTTTCCGTGACGCATTCGCGAAGCTCTTCGGCAAGCCGCCGGGAAAATCACAAGACGGCGAGTGCGTGGTTACATCGCTTTATCAAAGCGAGCTTGGTCCCATAATACTCGGTGCAACTTCAAAAGGAATTTGCCTGGCGGAGTTCAGCGACCGCCGCATGCTGGAGTACCAGCTTAAAACCATACGCAGAAGATTTAACGCCGCAATAATTCCGGGTAGCAATAAGCATATCGAACAATTGAAAACAGAGTTCGATGAATACTTTAAGGGCAGGCTGAAGGATTTCAATACGCCGATTGTATATCCCGGTACGGAATTCCAGCAGAAGGTTTGGGAATCACTTTTGAAAATTCCATACGGTACAACAGTGTCATACATCGATCTTGCCGAAAAGATCGGTCTGAAAGGCGCTTCGCGGGCAGTGGGTACTGCAAACGGAATGAATCGCATCGCTATTGTTATTCCCTGCCACCGCGTGGTGAACAAAGATGGCAGGCTTGGCGGCTATGGCGGCGGGCTGTGGCGTAAACAATGGCTTATTGATTTGGAGAGGGGAGCTTAGACTTTCAAAAAGCGAAAGT
This sequence comes from Ignavibacteria bacterium, assembly GCA_014879675.1. GTDB lineage: Bacteria > Bacteroidota > Ignavibacteria > Tepidaquicellales > OLB5 > OLB5. Next base: position 2,665 of record JACSRQ010000047.1, on the reverse strand, counting down.
CAGAATGCCAAATGCCAAAGCTCAAATGCCAAACGAGAAACTTACAGATAGTTAGGTTATGAGCATACATTTGAACAACATAAATACTTTCCCAAAAACCGGTGTTTTTTCAGTATTAGGAATATTTCTGATTAATAACCTTTATAATTATTATTAATCTTCTTAAATTTTACCAACTAATATTGTAAAATGACATCTAAATTCAATGATGCGCTGGAGATGATAGATTCTTTATCAATTGAAGAACAGGAAATGCTTCTTGAGATTGAAAGCAAAAGATTGACTGAACGAAAGAGGAAAATACTTCAGGAGAGAATTGCTGAAGGAAAGAAGGATATCTCTGAAGGAAGATTCATTGAAGGAAATGCTGCAGATATCATGAATTCCATAGATGATGAAATTAAGACTATCCAATAGGTTCAAAAAAGACGCAGCACGCCTTATCAAGAAGAATCCGGAACTGAAAGAGAAACTCGCTGACGCATTATTGCTGTTGGAGCATGATATTTTCAATCCCGCTCTTAAAACTCATAAATTGAAGGGTGCACTAAAAGGTCTATGGTCAGCAAGCTGGGGATACGACTTAAGACTGGTCTTCGAATTGAAACAAACAGGAGAAGAAAAGTCAATTGAGCTTCTGACTGCCGGGTCACATGATGAAGTCTATTAATTACACCAAATACCCGCTGCCGCGGATAAGGCACCACGCCAACCCGGTGCTTTACTTCCCTCTGAAGCAGCTCAAGGGAGAAAGATTTTTTTACCCGCCTGTGTTTGATTCTGTAGAGTGGAATGAGTTATTCCAGAACGGTAAGCCGCCGGATATGCTTGATATCGGCTGCGGGCTGGGCAGATTCCTGATTGAAACATCGCTTACGGATGAAACTAAAAATATACTCGGATTTGAAGTAAGGCATGGCGCTGTTGAGTGGATTGATAATGTGATCAGTTCGGAATCATTACGCAACGTTAAGGCATTGTGGTACAGCGCGGTGAACGGATTCCCCTTTATAAAAAATGAAACCATAGAAAAGGTATTTTATTTCTTCCCCGACCCCTGGGTGAAAAAAAGGCATTACAAACGCAGAGCGTTTTCGGCGGAGCTGCTTGGCGAAATTCATCGTGTATTAAAACCCGGCGGAAAATTATACCTTATGACCGATGTACCCGAAGTAGATGAATTCCAGCAGAAGGTACTGAAGGATTTTGGCAAATTTGAATTCAGCTACGCCGATAGTGCGGCATGGGACCTTCCCGTAAAGACCAACCACGAAATATTTTGTGAAGGCAGAAAAATTCCGTTTGTCCGCATAATCTGTGTAAAACAATAAATAATTGGTTTAATTTAAACAAAGTTATTGTGCTGTTTTCAATCGAAGAAATTTAATTTGCTGCTACTTGGCCAATAAATGACCTGCGTCATAGTTTTTAGAAAAAAGTTAGTTTATTTTTGTTCAAGTTCATAAAAATATTTTACCAATAAAATGGGTTACCCTGCTGAAATACTGTTTTTATTGAATCACCGGAAGCCCTTACATAATTTATGCCAAAAAACAACATAAAAATTAAAAAAGTCTGGTTAACTTTTCAGTTAATTATTGCTGCCGGTCTTTTGGAAAAGAAAGGTGTAATATGAAAAGGCACTTAATTGCTCTATCTTTATTATTTAACTCTTTGGCATTTGTAGCAGTTACAGAAAGCCAGTGGCTTGATGCCTACATACCGGATTTTAAAGTAAATGACGATAACCAGAACAGCTACCAGACAAACTCAGCAATTGGTGTTGATACTGCAGGTAATTTTGTTATTGTGTGGAATGACGTTAGGAGTAATCCCGGCAGCCAGTTACCACCACGGGTAAATTGCCAAAGGTATAGCAAGGTGGGATTGGCTTTAGGAAGTAATTTTAGTATAGGACAAGATACTTCAGGTGTTGGTGGTATAACGGTATTGCAAAATGGGAGATACATTGTTTTATGGGGAACATCTTTACAAAATTATACAAAGGCAGGCCTCTATTTTCAAAGATTCAGTAAGAACGGAGACATTTTAAGTTCAACTATCAATGTATTAGATACTCCTTATACGACGAGCAATACTATAATAGCAGGTTCATCCATATCATCTGCTGCAAACGGCTCCTTCATTGTTACATGGGGTAAGGGAACATCTTTGGATACATCCAAAATATATTTTCAGCGATATGACAGTACAGGCAGCAGGATAGGCTTTCCGCAGAGGGTTAACGAAGCATATAGCCGCGTTGAATCGCCTGAAATAGCCGTAAACAATGACGGCAGCTTTGTAATTGTTTGGCAGGATGACAGAAATAATAACCAGTTCATGATATTTGATATTTACATGCAGAGATATGATGCCAACGGCAATAAAATTGGAAATAATATTAAAGTGAATGATGATACGGGAATATTAACTCAGCAATATATAGGTAATGTAAACACAGATAAGCAGGGATATACAGTAATAACTTGGTCGGATGAAAGGCTTACGCCAATAATAGGTATATTTTATCAGTTATATGATGCCAACGGACAGACAGTAGGGATAAACCGAAGGGCTGATGTGAGTGCATCAATGTTTTCAGTGGGTCAACCCAGAGTATCTATGCTGTCTCTTATACACATCTGACGCTGCCGACGACGGA
>JACSRQ010000049.1 GCA_014879675.1 Ignavibacteria bacterium | reverse complement strand
TAAATGGTTCCTGTTTCATATTTTTTAAATAAATTAATACAAAGGGTAGAACATGAGAACAAAGTTATTTTTACTTATTTCATTCATTTGTTTGGGGTTGCTTGCCACTTCTGTGGTCCAGGCACAAAACAATGATATTTACATATCTCCTAATTCACAATTTGAGAAATCGGGAAACCCGAATTATAATCCAAACCTAGACTTGGTTTTTGGTTCGCTTTTAAGGAATCAAAATGTTGATACGCTTATTAGTGTGGCAGTTGGCTATGGTGTCACCTGGACAGGTAATTATTATGTTGTTAGTTCATTTAACACAAACCAGTTTTGGAAAATAAGGCCTGATTGGTCATTGATTGCATTAACACCACTGACAGGAGGAACTGGTACATTCAGAGATATGGCGTTTGCAAAAGGATTTCTTTGGGGAGTAAGTGTTACAAACACTATATTCAAAGTTGATACAACTACTTTTACACAGGTGGGAACAATACCTTTACCCTCTGGTATACAGGCAAGAGCTTTGGCATGGGATTCAGGCAGAAATGCATTCTGGGTAAGCACAGCTAGCTTTAACGGTTTCATGAGAGCATACGATACGCTTGGAGTAGCGATCGCTGGTTCAGATATTCCTGTTGCAAGTAATGCAGGTGCATTTTACGGAGCATCATATGATAATGTTTCTCCGGGCGGCCCATATTTATGGATCAGTTCTGATGCAACGCCAACAACAACAAATAGCACAAAATTTGTAAGGTGGAGAGTTGCAACATTACCACCGGTCAGGGTTGACTCTATTGTTGTAACTGTACCTTTGACAACAGGTGCACCGCTTGCCAGCGGTGGTTCTGAATTTGCAACAAATTTAGTTTCAGGCAAATCAGTTTTGATTGGTGTAGTTCAGGGAACACCTGACAGATGCATAGTTGTTGAAGTTGGCGACCTTGTTGGAATTACAAATAACAATACAGGCGTTCCCAGCGGTTACAACTTAAGCCAGAATTATCCAAATCCGTTTAACCCGAATACTACATTTAATTTTGGTATTCCAACAAGTGGAAATGTGAAACTTTCTGTAATGGATGTATTAGGAAGAGAAGTAGCAGTTTTAACAAACGAGTTCAAAACAGCAGGTTCATATAATGTTAACTTTGACGCTTCAAAGCTTTCAAGTGGTATATACTTCTATACTCTGAGTGCAGGAAGCTTCAAAGAAACAAAAAAGATGTTACTTGTAAAATAACACCAGTTATTTTTCAGGAAATCCCTCTTAAGGGATAGAAATAAATATTTGCATTATAAATGACCCGCTTAGAAATAGGCGGGTTTTTTTATGTACTTCGGTCAAAGTCAGAAGCTCAGACAACTTTCAGGAAGGCGAAAGTCTGGCGAATTACACGAATCACACCAATTACACGAAACTCTATCTGCAAAAAGAATTCATTCAATTGCCCAGCTTTAGTAGACATATAATAACGAGGCGAAATATGAAAACATACAAACACTGCGTTTTCGAAGTATTAACCCCACCTTTTTAGGTGGGGATAAGAACAATTCGATTTAATGGGCTTTAGCCCAGATTTGGATCAGGGGTATAACCAGATATGGAAACTTTGAACAACAAGGATTCAGAATTTCAGAGTTTCATAATTTCAAGATGAATTGAAAATCGAGATTCCCGACATGCTGAGGCAGTCCTTCGGCCTACGACCGCTAAGGCAGTCTGGCGGGAATGTGAGCTTTAACCCGCCTAGAAATAACCGGGCTTTTTTAATACCCACAATGCGTTTTTTCTAACTGATCATAATTTCTTTCAATTACCTCCAAAGCAACAGTTTCACGGTATTCGACGACAGGTAATCAATAACTGTACCTGATTTTCTAACTTTCAGGTGATACTGTTATTGTTATATCACAAAATCTTCCCTATAATTATGTAATCTAAATCCACATTCATTCTAATTATTACGAAGGAAGATCATGAAAACAAAATTATTTTTTTTCTGTTTCTTTACTTTACTTTTATTTACTTCAATGGCTTCTGCACAGGTTAACTATGATCTTAACCTGCAAAGCAAGCTGATGATGAATAGATCCAACGCTCAGCAATTTACAGCAGATAACCCGCCATTAACCACGGGCTCATGGGCAACTCTAGGTGCTACTCCACACGCTGTTTCAAGGAGCTGCACAGCATATCTGAAAAGAAATGACACCGGTTATGTTTACCAGTTCGGGGGCGGCACGGGAGCGCAGTACACAAATGTTGCCAGGTACAATACCAGGACCTCTGTGTGGACAAACAATGTATCCACAATGCCTTCAGGAATGTCATCAGCCTCGGCAATTACATACGGCGATAGCTTGATATTTGTTTTTGGCGGAGAAATACTGGCAGGTCTCGGGAAGTGCATGAAATGGAATGTTGTAACCAATACATGGACGGTTATGGCGCCGATGAATATAAATCCCGCAACTGACCAGCTTTCAGTTAAATATAAAGATACCCTAGTGTTTTGCATCGGCGGATGCGACGGTGCATTCAGCGGAAATGTATTCAGCGATGTAAGAGTATATAACATGAAACGAAATACATGGAGTACTTCAACCCAGTTGCCTATGGTTAAGGCAATGATGGGCGGCGGAGTTTATGGTGATACTATTATAGTAGGTTCCGGATGGACAAACGGATTGTTATCAACGGCAGTAGTACATAAAGGAGTAATAACAGGCGGAAACCCGGCGGCAATAACATGGAGCACTATTGCAGACTATCCTGCAGGTCCCGTGTTGCGCCCAGCATCGGGTACTGTCATTAAAGGTTTTGCAGGCGGTATATGTATCACAGGAGGAGCGGTTGATGGTGCAGCATTGACCTCTGCAACGTATATGTGGAATTTTTGCACCCAGACATGGCAAACCTTGCCGAACAATTCGCTTGCACGGACAAATTACAAGGGATGTAATGCCGATAGCAGCTTGTGGTGTCCGGGGGGATTCACAACAGCAGGCGTGGGCCAGTTCGACAGGATCACATTTACAATTATTGACGGAAGCTGCGGCCTTGTTGGCATCAGCGTAAACGAGAACGGAGTTCCTTCAGGCTATGCTTTAGCACAGAACTACCCGAATCCGTTTAACCCAACAACAACTTTCACATACGGACTTCCTTCAACCGGCTTAACAAAGCTTGTTGTAACAGACGTACTCGGAAGAGAAGTTGCAGTTCTTGTTAACGAGCAGAAAACTGCAGGTATCTACACAGTTAACTTTGACGCTTCTAGGCTTTCAAGCGGTATATACTTCTATACCTTAAGCTCAGGCAGCTTCAAAGAAACAAAGAGGATGCTGCTTGTGAAGTAACGGAGTTACTGAACAAGTAGTGCCGCTTGCGGCATTGGAACAAAGTAACGGCAGCTATTTTGGCAGGAATCCCGCTTGCGGGATAGAAACGAATATTCGTATTAAAGAAAACCCGCTTAGAAATAGGCGGGTTTTTTTATGAGCAATGCCATAAGGCTAACACGGAGGCACGGAAACACGGAGCTCTGACATTTGAACTAAAGAACAGGAGTGTATTAAGGAGGATTGTCAATCGAGATTCCCGCCCTCGACTGCTAAGGCAGTCTAGCGGGAATGAAGTAAAAGACCCGCTTAGAAATAGGCGGGTTTTTTTATGAGCAATGCATAAGGCTAACACAGAGGCACGGAAACATGGAGCTTCAAAATTTAAGAAACAAGAAGCATTGAACAACAGAGAAACAAAGTATCAGAGTTTCAAGATGTATTGTCAATTGAGATTCCCGCCGTCGCGGGAATAGAAGAATAATCCCGCTTAGGAATAGACGGGTTTTTTTATATGCGATTCTAGGCAAAAGGCAAAAATGAAAAGGCAAAAAAAACTTTCTCTCCCCTCTCCTGCTGACTGCCTTGGCAGTTCAGGATGGACGAACCAGAGTTCACACACTTGGGAGAATTTAGGCGAATCCGGATTGAAGAAGATCAAACCACCCCTGCATCAGTTGACTGCCGTCAATTGATGCTTTCCCCTCCTTCAGACTGCTGTCGCAGTCTGAAAAGGAGGGGAGCATTGAAAGTCAGAATCAAAAGCAGATGAGAGAAAACATCATAAAGTGTGCTCACCATTCCTACTCAAAGAGAATACCTGCAGTAGTCAGGTGGGACGGTCAGAAGGACTCTCTTGGAGGAGTGAGGTGATTCTTTTCAAAACTATTACAAAAGGCGCATTCACTCTGAAAGGAGAGAGTAGAATTTTTTGCCTTTTCACTTTTGCCTTTTGTCTTTTTTTGCTCTAGCGGGAATGGGCAATAAGGTTTTGGCCGCAGGTGCTGCCGATTACCAGCTCTTCGGAATTGCCGGGAATTAGCAGGACTTCAAATCCTGCATCCGCAAAGTTCGCGGCAAGTGAATTTATTGCAGATTCACCCTCTTGTGTGGATCCATGTTCGATTACCGGAGTTAGCTCATTCTTAAGGGCATTCTGCGTAGTGTTTAGGGATGTAAGTTTGATCAAAAATACAGCGGGATCGAATATGCCGCGAATTACTTTTGTATCAATTGGATTTTCCCGTGACGGTGCGAAGCTTAATGTGATCTTGCGGTCACCCTTTACATAAAATTTACTGCCGTACTCCGCAATTTTATTCAGGCTCCATTTCTTAACGGGGATAAGCTCATCTCTTTTGGCTTCATCGGTAGTGTGGATAGAGAACTGGAGCTGGAATCTACCTCCGCTGAACTTTTCGTTCTTCAGCCTTAGAAGCTCATCGAAGAATTTTTCGCTGCCTTTTGGCGCAATAGATGATATTGACGGCATAAATCCGGGTGCCTCAAAATACCAGCTGAATTCATTAATTACATCCAGCACACTCATGTTAAATGCCGGCTCACCCATCCTGGTAAAATGTACTTTTAGCTGCTTCACCGGAATTTTGCTATCGGGGTAATGGCGGCTTATCATATAGTCAAGCTGCCAGAACATAGCTTCCTTGCTCATCCTGCCCAGGTAGTATGAACCTGCATCACAAATAGTACAGCTAACCGGACAGCCGTAGAGAGTAGAAATTGTTAATATCCATTTCTCGCTTCGCGGCTTCTGCAGGTGCATTGATTCAACGAACTCAACCAAGTTTCCGGTTGAGGATTCAGCAATGTGAACTATCGCAAGGTCTTCTTTTCCGTTTGAGGATATAATTTTCATTTAAAGCTTATTCAGCAGATACTGTTATTTGAACTGTATGGTTTTAAATTCGGCAAAAAGATGTTTCACTTTATTGCGCTGGTACTTGCCTGTTGAAGTTACGGGGATATTATCGGTAAATAAAACAGCCTTAGGCGATTTGTATGCAGGCAGTTTGGCCCGGCATCCTTTTAGAATTTCCTGTTTCATATCCTCAGTTGGTTCGGTGCCTTCGGTAAGTTCAACCAGTGCGCCAACATCTTCGCCGTACCAATCGTTATCGAATCCAACAGCAATTCCCGCCTTAACGCCGGGCAATGACATCAGTACTTCGTCAATTTCGAGCGGCGCTATATTAACTCCCCCGCGTATTATCAGCTCTTTCAACCTGCCGGTAATGAAGAAATATTTCCTTCCTTCATCATCGCATTTGTAGAATCCTTCATCGCCGCTGCGGAACCAACCGAACTCAAAGGTTTTATCATTCGCTTCGGTATTTTCATCATAATATTTCATAACATTATGGCCGCGTATAACTATCTCGCCCCTTGTATCTTCAGGCAGGCTTTGGCCCTTGTCATCGTGTATATCCATTTCGTTCGGTCCAATGGCGATACCGATCGAAGGGAATCCGTAGTCATTTAACCACCTGCGGTGGTCAGCTTCGCTGAGCTCAGTGGGAATGAAGCATGAATAGCATGTAGTTTCCGAGAGTCCATACCCGTGAACAATTTTCAGCCCGAATATATTTTCGAACTTGCTGACAAGCTCGCAGGTTAACGGTCCCGCCCCGCAAATAATATGCCGGAAAGCCGGCAAAGTACTTACTTGTTTGATATCATCTATCTCCTTTTCATAGTCATGGCACAGGAACTGCAGTAAAGTAGGCACAACACTTACTATATTAACATTTTCATCACGAAGCCTATTGAAAAATGTATCGGTGTGGAATTTCTGGTTCAGCACAAGCTTAGCGCCGGAGTACATGGGAGTCATAATTGTTACAACAGTGCCGTTTACATGATGAATAGGCAGCACGCACATCATTACATTACCTTTAGTTATGCCATGCCATTTACTGATGCCATCGGCATCAACCATCAGGTTGTATTGGGTTAAAACCACACCCTTCGGCAAACCGGTGGTACCGGAAGTATATACTATAAGCGCTTCGGTTTCCTGATTAACTGATTCATCAGGCTCAAGCACAACGGATTGTTTTGCGATTTCATCTTCGAATATCTTTATGCCTTCGGCGGGTTCGAGACCGTCATTGCCGTGAATGATAAAATCTATCGCAAGCTCATGCGCAATTTTTTCAATTTTCTCGTAGTACTCCCTTTTCACAAGTGCTAGCTTCGTCCCAGAGCTTTGGAGGATATATTTGATTCTATCGGGCTCTTCGCTCACATTCACCGGAACAACAGTTGCGCCTATTGACCATGCCGCAAAATATTGTATAACAGTGTTTATGTGATTGTAGGATATGGTTGAGATCCTGCTGCCCTGCGTGATACCATGAGCCTTCATCAGGTTCGATGTGCGGAAAACTTTCTCTTTGAATTCACTATAAGTGAGCGAAGTTTTGGGGAAGCTATCGCTGTAATAGGTGATGAATATTTCATCAGGCTGCAGGTGCGCGCGGTATTCAACCAGCTCGAAGATATTCCGGTATTTAACGAGGTACTGATCGGGCTGAATTCCGTTTACAACATGCGCTTTTTGCAGGTTATCGATCGTATTTTGTGATAGTATCATATAGTCTGCAAAAATAAATCATTGTGAAATAACAAAAAAGGCTGTTATGAAGAAAGGCGTTTAAGGCAAAAGTCAGAAATGAAAAGGCAAAAAGCAGAAGCAAAAAACTTTGACACAAATTTCACGAATTGCACAAAGGATGAAAAACAAAGATAAAAAGCTAAAAAGATGCTTACTCCCTTATCCTATCAGGATATCTGCGCGGGAATGGAAAAGTGCATTCACACAGTGAATGCACTCCAAAAAAAGCAAATAGATATATTAAAACAAAATGGCTGTTATTAAACAGCCTTTCAAAATTCTAAACTATATTTTTTAATTGTTCTTTGAAAACCGGGATGTCATTCCGGACTATATACCAGACAATTTCGAGGTCAACGCCAAAGTAATCGTGAATTACCCTGTTTCTCAAGGCTATGATCTTCCGCCACTCAATTTCAGGGAAACCTACTTTTACCTGTTCCGGGATTCTGTTTGCAGCTTCACCAATTATGCTAAAATTTCTGATTACTGCATCGATCGTTTTATCATCTTTCAAAAACTGATCGAAAGTAATACCTTCAGTATAATTCTCAATTTTTGAAATACTATCTAATATATCCTGATATAATAATTTCCAGTCTCTATCAGACATATTTGATATCTTTTAATATGTAGTTGAGATACCCCTTTTTGATGGCTTTTTTAGAAACTAAGTCAACTTTTGTTCCGAGTAACTGCTCAAGTTCGAATGCAAGTGAAACAAACTCAAGTCCAATAGGTTTAGAAAACTCTACCATTATGTCAATATCACTTTCTGCATTCTGTTCATTTCTTGAATATGAACCGAAGACCGCCAAATTATTGATGTTATACTTAGCAGATAGACTTGGTTTGGCACTTTTCAGCTTCTCTATTATGGTTGAAATATCTGACATATTCTTGTTCTTTCATAAATATATCTGAACTCAATAAAATAAAAAAGGCTGTTATTCAACAGCCTTTTAATCCGAAACCGTCAATCCCAAATCCGAAATCAATCTATTCTATCTCCGCTTCGTGGCCTTCTTCATTCCATGTATATGGATAGTTCGGAAGGTCATACCCTTTGGCATACTCGGTAAGCTTCAGGGGATGAAAAGTATCTATCATAACGGCAAGCTCGAGGGTTTCTTTTTTACCTATCGATGCCTCCATTGTTCCGGGATGCGGTCCATGCGGGATTCCCGACGGGTGCAGTGTAAATGAAGCCTGGTCAACACCCTTGCGTGACATGAAATTTCCTTCAACGTAGTAGAGCACTTCATCGCTATCGATATTGCTGTGGTTATATGGTGCAGGTATCGCATCCGGGTGATAGTCAAACAATCTTGGACAGAAAGAACAGATCACATAATTACGCGCCTCAAATGTTTGGTGTACCGGCGGCGGCTGGTGAATTTTCCCTGTGATGGGCATGAAGTCGTTAATATTAAATATCCACGGGTAGAAGTAGCCGTCCCAGCCAACAACATCAAGCGGGTGGAAGTCATAGATATAATGATGAAGCTTATTGAACTTTTTTATTTTGACAAGGAACTCACCTTTTTCATCTACAGTAACAAGCTCTTCCGGAATACGGAAATCCCTTTCGCAATATGGCGAATGCTCGAGGTACTGGCCATAAGAATTTTTGTACCGCGCAGGCGTATAAACCGGGCCCGGTGACTCGATCACCATGAATTTGGTTTTATCAGAATTGGTTATTACTTTATAAATTACTCCCCTTGGAATAACGATATAGTCGCCATCTTTGTATTCCAGTTTACCATATTGTGTCTCGAGGGTTCCGGAACCGTAGTGAACAAAAATAACTTCATCAGCACCGGCATTTTTGTAAAAATAGTCCATTGGTTTATCAGGATTGCAGATAGCCATCGAAACATCATTGTTGAAGATCATAACTCTTCTGCCGGATACCGGGTCGCCTTCAGGCTTGGAATCAAGCGTCCTGATATGATAATGCCTTAAGTGCCCTTCATTCCACTCCTTGAAACTTACATCTTCGGTCTTAGCAATCTTTTTCACCTTTGTTGGCGGATTAATATGGTACAGGATTGAAGATATCCCCGAAAAACCTTCTGTGCCTATTACTTCCTCCTGGTAAAGGCTGCCATCTGCCTGCCTGAACTGAACGTGCCTTTTCTGGGGCATTTTCCCCAGCTTATGATAATATGCCATTTCTAGTGATCCTCTTGGTGCATTTTTTATTCAATGGTTACAAATTTCCTAAAATCTAAGTGAATTTACAATGATTAAAACTAAATTGCCGAAATTAATATTTCTTTAATTTAGATTTGTTAGTTTTGAGTTATAATGGCTGATAAATTAGAGGACATAATAAATTCAAGGCTTTCAAGAAGAAGCATGCTTAAAGGCGCAGCTTTCTTAACAATTGGAGCCATATTGCCGCTCAGGTTCTTTGATCTGGAGATTCCGGGTGAAAGATCAAAAAGCGGAGTTTTTTTTGAACCGATCTCACCTTCCGCATCCGATTCTCTGGTACTTCCCGAAGGGTACAGTTATGATATAATCAGGAAGTGGGGCGACAAAATAAATGACAAAGAATATTTCGGATACAACAATGATTTTGTAACTTTCCTTCCTTTTACTTTGGCCAATGGCAGCAAGGATCCGAACGACGGGATTATGTTCGTGAACCATGAATACCCGAACCCGTTATTTGTAAGTGGTTACAGCTTTGAAGATCACAAAGCAGGAAAAAAGAAAACTGAAGAACAGATTTTTAAGGAGAAAAAGTGCGTTGGTTTTTCAATATTCAGAATAAGTTACAAGAACGGAAAATGGGAATTTGTAAATGACGATAGGTACAACAGAAGGATAGACGCCACAAGCAGCATCATACTAAGCGGCGCAGCAGCAGGATCAAAGGAAATGTTGTTTGCATACGAAGCTGCAGGTACGCTTGGTAATTGCAGCGGAGGCTTAACCCCATGGGGTACTGTACTTAGCGGTGAGGAAAACTTCCAGGATTACCCTGATGAAAATGTTTACAGGTGGAACGACAGCGAAAATAAACTTATAACAGAACATTACGGCTGGGTTGTGGAAGTCGATCCTTTTGATAAGAACTCCGTACCTAAAAAACGAACTTCACTTGGAAGATTCAGGCATGAAAATGTGGCTATTGCAATTTCAAAAGATGGTTACGTTGCAGCATATATGGGCGATGATAAAGAAGACGAGTGCGTTTACAAATTTATTTCAAGCAGAAAGTTTAACTCTGTTGATCTTAAGAGCAATGCCGATATTCTGGATGAAGGAACCCTATACGCTGCGGATTTTGGAAACAACAAGTGGCTCGCACTTGATATAAACCAAAACAGCGGACTGAAATCAGCGTTTGCTTCTCAGGCTGATGTGCTGATCAATTGCGATTCGGCTTGCCGCGCCATAGGCGCAACGCCATGCAACAGGTGTGAAGATATTGAAATTAATCCAGCTGATGGTTCGGTTTTCATGGCTTTCACAAACAATAAACCAAAGAAGGATTATCACGGTAGTATTGTACGTTTGATTGAGCGGGATAATGACCCCGGAAGTCTCGAATTTTCTTGGGAAGTATTTGCAGCTGGAGGCGTTGATGCAGGATTTTCATGTCCGGATAACCTGTATTTCGATAGTAAATCAAATCTTTGGGTGCTTAGTGATATTTCGTCGGGGGCAATCGGCAAAAATACCTATGCACCATTCAAGAATAACTCGCTCTTCATGATACCGACTGCGGGCGAAAACAAGGGAAAGGCGTTCAGGTTCGCTTCGGGGCCGGTAGATACAGAAATGTGCGGCACATGTTTTTCGCCTGATGAAAAAACAATGTTTTTGTCAATTCAGCATCCCGGCGAAACATCAGAGAGTTTAACGAACCCTACAAGCCGCTGGCCCAACTATGGTGATGACATGCCGCGTCCGGCCGTTGTTGCAATATCAGGATTTGGCAAATAAAAAAGAGCCTGCTAAAATTGCAGGCTCTTCAATTCTTACTATCTGAATCTGTTACAATGTTCCTCTCAGTTCCTGCTCTCTTTCGATAGCCTCAAACAGTGCGCGGAAGTTTCCTTTGCCGAACGACTTGGCACCCTTACGCTGAATGATCTCGAAAAATACTGTCGGCCTGTCTTCAATGGGTTTGCTGAAAAGCTGCAGCAGGTAACCATCATCATCCCTATCTACAAGTATTCCGTGTTTGGCAAGCTCTTCGATAGGTTCATCTATCTTTCCAACTCTTGCTTCAAGCTCGTTGTAATATGTAGTTGGCACACGGAGGAATTCAATACCCCTCCTTTTAAGCTCGCTCACTGTTTCAACAATGTTTGTTGTATTCATTGCGATATGCTGGCAGCCTGCGCCGTGATAAAACTCGAGGTATTCATCGATCTGCGATTTTTTCTTTCCGGCAGCGGGTTCATTGATCGGGAATTTTATCTTGCCGGTGCCGTTTTGCATTACCTTGCTCATTAAAGCGGTGTACTCGGTAGAAATATCTTTATCATCAAATGAAAGAAGCTGGCTGAATCCCATGGTTTCGCCATAAAATCTAACCCACTCATTCATTTTACCAAGCTCAACATTGCCAACCATGTGATCAACCGAGCGCAGCCCGGTATCTGTAATCCCCTTCACAGCTTTTGCCGATGCGTCAACAAATCCGGGGAGGAAAAGTCCTTTATAGTTATTTCTCTGGATAAACGAATGTATTGTATCGCCGTATGTTTTGATAGCCGAGCGGATAATGAACCCGTTTTCGTCTTCAATTTTAGTAGGCTCAAGAACAGGAACAGCGCCGCGTTTTACAGTTTCATTAAATGCACTTTCGGCATCTTCCACTTCAAGGGCAATATCTCTAACGCCATCTCCATGCTGTTTAAGGTGTTCTGAAATAAAATTATCCGGGTGATATGGAGTTGTTAAAACAAACTTGATCTTCCCCTGTTCAAGCAGGTAAGAAGCTTTTTCGCGGTTTCCGGTTTCAAGTCCGCAATACCCGGTAAGCTTAAAACCCATTGCATACTGATAATATATGGAGGATTGTTTTGCATTTCCAACATAAAACTCAATATGATCCCAGCCCTTAATAGGCAGAAAATCTTCATTTTTACCGTTCGTACCGGCTTTTTTTTCGGGTGCTAAAGTATCCATTTTCGATTGTTTTTTATTGATTTCGGCAAATATAGTGAATTTCAACCATATAGAATATGCTTTTTGTTATTCCCGGTTTCGGGAATTTTTTGGCATTATTCTATGGGGTGTTTCTTTAATTGAACATTATAGTTATATTTGCCGTTATTCAAATTAATTAACTAAAAAAAGAACACATGAAAAAAGCTTTATTTATTGTGCTTTTAGCACTCATGACATTTTCGGCTGATGCACAGGTAACAAGATTATTCGAAAGTTTCGAGACATCTGTACCTCCCGCAGGCTGGAGAGCTATCAACGTTACAGGTTCAGTTGTTTGGGCAAGATCAGTTGCTCCGCTTTCAGCTTCATTTGGTACACTCAATGCAAAGCACGGCACTGCAGTTGCATTTATTAACTTCCAGGCTCCAACCGGTGAAGACTGGCTTGTATCAAGCAGGGTAACTTCACCAATAGGTGTTGGCGATTCAGTTGTTTTCTGGCTTGTTAAGCAGTTCAGCGATGGTCCATATCCTTACGATTCACTTATAGTAAGGGTATCAGCTACAGATTCAAACCAGGCAAGCTTCACACAGGTTGCAGGCCGCGTTTGCGTGCATTGCATTCCTGTTGGCGCTCCTGAAATTATCTGGAGAAGGTTCAGCTTCCCGCTCACAGCATGGGCAGGTCAAAGCATATTCCTTGCTTTCCAGCATAAAGATTCAGATGGCCATGGTATGGTGTTAGATAGCATTTCAGTTTTCGGACCGAACACAACTGTAGGAATAAACGAACCTACAACAAACATCACACCTTCAAGGTTTGAGCTTTACCAGAACTATCCTAATCCGTTCAACCCGGTAACAAAGATCCAGTTCGATATTCCTGCTGCAAGCTTTACAACATTGAAAGTTTATGATGCTACAGGTTCTGAAGTTGCTACACTTGTTTCAGAAGACCTGGTTGCAGGTAAATATTCTGTTGATTTTGACGCTTCCACACATTCAAGCGGTATCTACTATTACAGGCTTGAATCAAACGGCCAGATCAAAACTCAGAAAATGAGCTTAGTAAAATAAGCAATTTTGATTTTCATTTCACAAGCCTCTGCTTCGGCAGGGGCTTTTTTATTGCAATTTTTAATTCTTTGAATTTTTGTACATTATTCCATAATTTTGTAACTAATTAACTTTTTCAGAATTTATTGCCAAAAACAAGGCTTTTTCTTGCATTAGTACCGGATAACAGCATTATTGTAATGCTTGATAGTGTCCAATCAGAACTTAAAGAAAAACTAAGTGGCTGCAACGTACGTTGGGAAAACCCTCTTAAATTTCATATGACGCTGCGCTTCCTGGGCGATGTTGATGATGATAAAATTGAATTGATAATAAATGTTCTTGACAGAATAAAGTTTGGCTTTGAAGAACTTCGATTCAGAACATTTGAGATCGGTTTTTTTCCAAATAAAAGATTTCCGAATGTTGTTTACGCGGGTTTCAGCGAACGCGGTAAAAATTCAGATGTACTTATCGATTCCATTGACAGCACCATGCTTAATTTCGGGATACTACCCGACAAAAGATTTGTACCACACATTACGGTAGGCAGGTTCAACAAGAAGAAAAGAACGAAGCCCGGAAAAATAGATGTGCCCAACCTGCCCGTTGCCGAAACATCATTAAGCGGCTTCAGCCTGATGAAAAGTACATTGCAGCAGGGCGGATCTGAATATACAGAAATATACAAATTCAATTTTCAAAAATAAAAAGGAAACATGCCATTTTACGAATACAAATGCTCGAATTGCGGACACGAACTTGAAGAGCTGCAATCAATTACTGCCCCACCTCTTGTTAAGTGCCCGGAATGCGGCAAAGATACACTTCAAAAGCTAATAGGTACCGGCGCAGGATTGATATTTAAAGGCAGCGGATTTTACCTGACAGATTATAAGAACAAGAACAGCAAGTCCCGCGGAGGCGGTGATAAAAAACCCGAAACGAAACCACTTGCAGCTGATAAATCCAAAAAAGAATCCGCTTCACAGCCTAATAGTAAAGAATCAACAGCAACAGAAACAAAAAGCAGCGGCTCGAAAGATACATCTGAAACCAAAAACAGCTCAGCAGGAAAATCTAAAAAAGAAAGCGGGAAGAACTGATGTACACTGTAGAATTTAACAAGCTGCCTAACTTCAGTAACCTGTTCCTGGATTATATTTCCGAGGGCGAAGATGAAAAGAAAAAACTCAGCCCGTTCTTTAATGCAGGATTCAGGGAAAATGAAGATATTTTCAAAGTTATCGATGAAAAAATACACAACTTCAATACCAGCAGGTATTTTGATAAAAACGTATTCATTGATATACTCAAAAGACAAAACGTAACTTTTGGCGGCGATGAATTTACTGTTGCCAACATCGAGAAGCTGAATGATGATAATACTTTTGCCATTGTTACCGGCCAGCAGGTTGGGTTATATACCGGTCCGTTATACACAGTGCTAAAAACCATTACGGCCGTAAAACTTGCCCGTGACCTAAAAGAACGTTTCCCCCAATTCAATTTTATCCCGGTATTCTGGCTTGAAAGCGAGGACCATGACCTTGAAGAGGCAAATCACACATATATAATTGATAAACAAAACGATCTTGTACGTGTAGGCTTCGAACAGACCCCTGGTGATGATGATGAATCCGCAAAGAAAAATACAAAGCCTGTAGGAAGCACAATACTTGGCGAAATGGTTAACAGCATCAATGAACAGCTTCGCAGCGGATTGATAGATACTGATTTCAAAGAAAAGGTCATGGGTATAATCACCCGCAATTACAGGGAAGGCAATGATTATAAAACCGCCTTTGCCGGAATGATGAACGAGCTTTTCGCCGGCTATGGCGTTGTATTTATTGATCCTTCAGATAGCGAGATCAAACGGCTTCTTGTTCCGGTTTTCGAAAAAGAGCTGACCAGCTCACCGAAACTTTGTGAATCAATAATTACAACCAGCGCAGAGCTTGAGAAAAATTACGACCTGCAGGTTAAGCCAAAGGTTATTAACCTGTTTTTCCTGCACAACGGCAACAGGCTTATGATAGAGCCAAGGGATGGCGGCAAGTTCGCGCTGAAAAACTCGAAAAGGCGATTTGAGAACGATGAAATGCTGAATACTCTGCAGGAAAACCCCGAGCTGTTCAGTCCGAATGTTGTGCTGCGCCCGATCTGCCAGGATTACCTGCTGCCCACTGCGGCATATATTGGCGGACCCGGCGAAATATCATACTTTGCCCAGTTCAAGCCGGCATACAGGCACTATGAAATTACAATGCCCGTTATTTATCCGCGTGCATCGGTAAGCATTATTGAAAGCAAGATCTCAAAGTTCATGAATAACTACGGCGTGAAGCTTGAAGATATTTTTCACCACAGCTTCCTTGTTTCAAAGATTGTAGATAAGCTTTCGGAAGTTAAGGTGGAAGATGAAATCTCAAAGTATATTGATGAGCTTAACAAGATATTCTACGATATGCGCAATATGACAGTAAAAGTTGACCAGGCGCTGCTTAACATTGTGGATAACATGAAGGATAAGACCAAGCAGAATGTTGAGATGTTCAAACAAAAGCTGATAAACGCGCAGGCCAAGAAAAGTGAAGTAACAACCACACAGATCGATAAGGTAACAAACAATATTTATCCAAACCATAACCTTCAGGAAAGAGAAATAAACATAGCATATTTTCTGAATAAATACGATGATGTTTTTATCAAGAAGCTGTTCCATGAAATTGACGTTACAAATTTCAATCACCAGGTTATAGAGATGTAATATTAAGTGATACATTGAAAAGCGAGAAAATACGAAGGATCCTTGTTATCCGCATGTCATCACTGGGTGATATTCTGCTTACCACCCCCATGCTGGAATCACTACGCGAAGCTTTTCCCCTTGCGAGGATAGACTTCTGCACCAAAGAACAATTTTCATACCTGCTAAAACTCGATCCCGGCATACACAAAGTAATAAAAGCAAAGAACCTAATGAGCTTTAGAGAGCTGCGCGACCTTAGGCAGCTTGTGAAGCTGAGCAACTATAACCTGATTGTTGATGCTCACAATAACCTGCGTTCAATCTACCTCAGGATGTTCAACGGTGCAAAGGTGCTGGTGTTCTGGAAATACTCTTTCAGGAAACTGCTGCTTGTTAAGCTCAAAATTAACCTTATGAAGAATCTGCCGCCTATAACTGAAAGATACCGGCGGATCATTACACGCATTCCCGGGCTGGAATTCAAAACCGAAAAGCCAAAACCTGTTGTTTATACTAATGAAACTTCGCAAAGAGCCGTAGATAACATGCTGGCATCACTGGGACTGAATGAAGGAACTAAGCTGGTATGCATTGCGGCCGCATCGCACCACTTTACGAAAACTTATCCCGCAGAATATTATGCTGAGCTGATAAACAAGTTTGATAGCAGTAAAACTGCATTCTTCCTGACGGGTATCGGCAAGGATACAGTAAACATTAAAAAGATAAAAGAGCTTTCAGGTAAGAATGTTTACGACTTGTGTGATAAACTAGAGACCGAAGACCTGGTTGCATTGATGAAAAGGTGTTCGCTGGTGCTGTGCGGTGATACAGGTCCGATGCACATAGCCGAGGCATTGGAAATTCCTATTGTTATGATGGCAGGCTCTTCTGTAAGGGAGTTTGGATTCTACCCGCAAAGCAGGGATGCTATTGTTCTTGAAAACAACGCACTCAGATGCAGGCCATGCTCGCACATCGGGCGCAGTTCATGTCCGAAAGGTCATTTCAAGTGTATGATGGAGCTAACGCCGGATATGGTGTATGCTGAATGTTTGAAGCTACTTGATAAGCGCTGATATTCTCTCATTTAATCATCAGCATCTTTTTAGTATCAGTAAACACCTCCCATTCTGCTGTTACAGTTAATTTATAAAAATATACACCGCTTGAAAAATTGTCTGCGTTAAAAATGACCTCATACTCACCGCTATCTAAGCTCTCATTTA
>JACSRQ010000089.1 GCA_014879675.1 Ignavibacteria bacterium | reverse complement strand
AGATGTGTATAAGAGACAGCTGTTATTACTATTAGTACTTGGCGGCACTGTTTATTCACAGCAGAAGCTGCTTATCCCTATGGATGTAAACACACAAACCGATCACTTAAGGGCGTATGGAATTGCATACCGGCACCTGCTTGGCGGGAAGGAACTTGACTGGCTGCTGAACTACCGCGGAGGCTCGTTTATGTTCGATTACTCGGGTGAGCTTGCAGGCGAATGCACCGCAAAAGGTGTTAGTTATGAATTGCTCAACGGTACCCAGGCCGCTCAGATATACGCTGAAGTGCAGGATGAAAACAATAACATGGATGTGGTACGGCTTGAAAAAGTTGCTAAGATAGCTGTGTACGTTCCACCTAATACCCTGCCGTGGGATGATGCAGTTCAGCTTGCGCTTGACTACGTCGAAATTCCTTATGACAAAGTTTGGGATGAAGAAGTTATGCAGGGTAAGCTGAAGGATTATGACTGGATCCACCTGCACCATGAAGATTTTACCGGACAGTATGGAAAATTCTTTGCTGCTTTTGGCGCTTCGAACTGGTACCTGATGCAAAAGCAGACCAACGAAGATATGGCAAAGAAGCTTGGCTTCTCAAAAGTATCCCAACTAAAGCTTGAAGTTGCAAAAAAGCTGAAAGATTTTGTTTCGGGCGGCGGATTCCTTTTCACGATGTGCTCGGGTACTACCACACCCGATATTGCGCTTGCATCCCAGTTCACCGATATTTGCGACGCAGTGTATGATGGCGATCCGTTTGATGCTGATGCAAACAACAAGCTGGATTTCAACCAGACCATGGTGTTTAAAGATTTCCAGGTGCAGCTCAATCCGTATGTTTACGAATACTCTGATATAGATATTACAGATCAGGAGCTGATGGCAGGGCAATATAACGATTACTTCACCCTGTTCGATTTCAAAGCTAAAATAGACCCTGTTCCGACAATGCTTATACAGTGCCATACTTCTGCAATTAAAGGTTTTTTGGGTCAGGAGTCAGGCTTCAAAGAGCAGTTCCTTAAACCCGCAGTAACCATACTCGCAAAAAACGATGGTACGGACTGGATAAAATATGTTCATGCAAATTTCGGCAGGGGCACTTTCACCCTCTACGGCGGACACGACCCGGAAGATTACCAGCACGCTGTCGGCGATCCGAAAACAGATCTTTCTATGCAGAAAAACTCACCCGGTTACAGGTTAATTTTGAATAACGTTCTCTTCCCTGCCGCCAAGAAGAAAAAGATGAAGACATGATGATCCACTTCATGCAAACAATATCCATATAGCTGAATTGAACAAATAAAAAAGGCAGGTTAACAACCTGCCTTTGTAACTATCGGGAATAAGTTACTTTTGTTTTTTGCTTCCCTTTTTATCTTTTTTGTTTTTCTTCTTCTGCATGTGTTTCTGTTTCTTGTTCTCTTTAAACTTGTTCCACTTATCGATCTGCTCGGCATTAAATACACCTGTGAGCTTTGAATCAGTATCCGACCTCAAAGATTTCATCTGTTCCCTTCTCGAATCTTTTGTCAAATCCTTGTTCTCTTTTAAAGCGCTCATTTGGGTTGCCTGGCTGTAGAGAATGTCATACACCTGTTTTTGCTGGTCATCGGTCAGCGAGAGGTGTTTTGTCATCTTTTCAGTCTTGTGCTGGGCACGCTCTTCAGGAGTTTTTTTGAACTTTTCCTGCCCAAAAGAAGAATGAGAAATGAGAATTGCAGCGAGAATAAATGTGAAAATGCCGAAAATTTTGTGTTTTTTCATCTTTTTTGATTAATTTAATAAATATTGTTTGCCTGCCTCCTTTACAAGTAAGACAGTACCTATCAATAAAAGTTTAAGCCTGTAAGCATTGATTTACATTTGTTTACATACTTTGAAACAGAAGGATAATTGAAACGGTTTTGTGAAGCAGTGAATTACATCAATCGCGGAAGCAGATCGATGCGTAAGGACAGTATTTGCAGCGGTCAATTTCCTCAGTCTGTTTAAATGCGGTACCTGGATCAAAAATTTCCTCTAACAGCTTGTTCAGATGTTCTTCGAATATTTTCTTTCTTTCTTCTGGAATCTGCTCTTCTTCAAACCAATAAACACCGTCGGTTATTTTCTTCAGGGGATAGATACCAACCATAAGTCTGGAATTACTGTTCTCATTCATATATAATGTTGCATAAAACATCTGCTGGAAGTTCTCCTTCATTTTAATCTCACAGAACAGCTTTTCGATATGTTCCTGGTCAGATATCTTTGCAGATTGTTTTTCAGCCTTCACGTTGCCTGTCTTGTAATCTATAATTCGGGTTATACCTTCTTTTTGTTCAACGCGGTCAAGTCTGCCATGCAGAGTTACGCTAAACTCACCGGCTGAAGTTTTAACTCTCATTTCCCGCTCAATTTTTTCTTCAATTGCCAGCACTTTGAATGGCGCTTCCAGCAAGTCATGCTCAAGTATCTTATTCACAAGTCTGTGAATTATACTTTTGAACAGCACGTTTTTACCCTGCTTGATTGAGGCAAACTCGGCGTATTCATTCGCTTCAGTGCATGCCTGCTTCCAGAGGTCATCATAGTTGCTGTTTACAATTTTCATAATGCCGCGAATCTCTTTTTCGTCTGCAGTTTTACCCTTCAGATCGCGGTATAGAATATCCATTATCTGGTGCAGCAGGTTACCGAATGCCGCGCCGGTAAAATACTCCTCAACCGAATCTTCTTCTCTTAGCCTGGCCGCGCGGCTGAAATAAAATTGCAGCGGGCAGTTTATATATGTTGTAAGCGATGATGCCGAAAATCTTGTGATGCCTTTTAACAATCCGAATACCGCATCAGTTTTCGGCACTGATATTTCCCTACGTTTGGGAAGCGTGATATCACTTTCGAAAACTGAACTTTTGAGGGTAATGTTTTTATTGCGGGCGGCAAGCTCATGTTCAATCTGCATAATGAAGCGGCTTTTTTCGCCTGCAGTGAGAGTACCCGTTTCAGTATTGTATAGCAGCGTAACATTTTTCGCGCGCTGCAACAAGCAATAGAAATTGTACGCGGATGCCGCCTGCTCATCTTCCGTTAGTGGCATCCGGAATGAACGCCTGAGCGCGTAGGGTATGAATGAGCTCAAGGAGTTTTCTCGCGGCAGGATTCCCTCGTTAACCGAAAGGATAAATACATTTTCAAAATCAAGTGACCTTGTTTCAAGCATTCCCATTACCTGCAGCCCTTTAAGCGGCTCGCCGCTGAAGGGAATTTTCAGCGATGCCGCCGCTTCCATAAATATCCTGCCGAAAGTTTCTTTATCAAGCTCTCCCGGGTGTTTTTCGGATATAGCATGTAAACGGTTCAACTCAGCATAAACCCTGTTTAATATTTCTATCTCAAACTGCGCGCTGCCGCCGCCGGTATTGCTGTACTCTCCCAGCGAAACAAGTAAACGCGCGGTATATTCATACAGCTCCGTAGCCGTTCCTGCGGGTGTGAACAGATTTTTTATGATGGCGTTAGTGCCCTTAAAGCTTTCAGCTAAAAACTTCTGTGAAGCATAGATGATATTACGTTTATTAATGGAGCTTACAACTTCATCCGCTTCAATTGGCGCGAACTGTTTGATAAGGGGATGCAGCAATACACTGATGAGATCCCTGTGATAAAATGCCGCCGATTTACCCGAACCTCTCAGGTTACCCTGTAATTCCATTAGAAGCTTAAGCAGTGTATATAGCCTTGAGCCTCGGAATGAATAACCCATGGTAACATTCACTGCTTCGCAGTTTTGCGGCAGCGAATTAAGCAGCGGCAGAAGTATGCTGTCATCCGGCAATACTATTGCAGTCTGCGAAATTTCCTCCGGTGAAAGCCCCTTCAGCTTGCTTGCGAGAATCTTAACCTGTGATATCTCCAGCGGCGCGCCAGTCAGATCAATCGTTTTAGCTGTTGTACCTAGATTATCCTCAATCCATAACGGTTCGTTAATTCCAAGATCTACAAAATTTTTATTTAGGAACTTGCCAGCTTCCTGCGATTTGTTTTCGAGGTAGTATTTATCGGCATTCCAGTAAAGTTCGGCATTACCCTGCTTATACAATTCATTAAAAATGATACTTTCGCACCTGTTGAGCTGGTTAAATCCGGCAAAAATTACTTTATGGCAATCGGGCTTGTACATACCGTTTTTAACATCCAGCATGAGATTTTTGTAAGCCATGCCTTCATAACAAATACTTTTTACATCAAGCGCTGCCTGGAGTTCTGTATAAACATTCCCCAGTATCTCCCATGTCTGAATAAACTCATCCTGCAGCCCTGAAATATCCTTAGCCGAAAAGCTGTTCCAGAAGCGGAAGAACTCCTCTTTATCCGCAACGCTGAGTGCAAAGTCTTCTTCAATTTCTTTGTGTTCCTTCAATATTCTGAACAGCCGCGATGCATCAATATCGTTTTTATCGATATCATCAAAATCCCTCAGAATGATCTGCCCCCACGGGTAGAACTGGTCAAATGTGAGCTCGCTGTTATACTTTTTATATATTTCGTATATTTCGAATATTAAGGTGAGGTCATCGGCTATAAGCGCTGAGCAATTTTCATTGATGAAATCATCTATACCCAAAGTAACGGGCGACCAAACAGGAACGGGATTTTTAAGTTCGGCAAGGTACTCTGAAAGGTGATGCCTGAAATACACGCCCGCCCTGCGTGAAGGGAAAACTATCTTAAGTGAGGATATTTCCTTTCCGTGTTCCTGATACAGCTTTTCCGCCAGTGTTCTGAGAAATGGTTTCAATTTACTTCAACCGCCTTTAGTTCATTAACATAAAATAAGTAACCTTTAACATCTTTATAGCCCATACTTTGAAGTAAAGAAACATAATTTTTCACCTGCACATTGTGTTCTGTTACCTCTCCGCCGGTCTTGAAATCAATAATACTTGCGGAGTTTTGCTTTATAACAACCTTATCGGGCCGGTAAATTTCGCCGCCCGGCTGAATTATATCCCGTTCATTAAATGTTTCCGCTTTTTCGCTGAACCACTCTTTTATTTCTGGTGAGCGGATTATTTTTTTTAACTCGGCCACAAGTGAACTCTTTTGTTCAGCTTTCAGTATGCCAAGTGCAACCAGCTTTTCGGCTGCAGCATTTATATCGATTTCATTTGCTGCTTTTAATATAGAAAGCGCCCTGTGCAAAATTATACCCCTGTTCTTCGATTGCTCAAGGTCATTTTTTAGCTCGGGAACAAAGCCGACGTATTCCTTCTTCATCAGCAGCTTATTGTAGATATCATTCGAAACTATTTCATCAATAGTTAACACTTCCGGAATGTTTCCGCCTGCTTTAGATTTGCCTTTAACAGGCTTGCCGTAAATCAATCGCGCATTAGTATTATCGTAGAGTGTGCTAAATTCCGGCGCGGAAGTTATGGTTTCATAAACCAGCTTGCCTGTATGATTAGATTTCTTCCCTTTGGAGGGAATATTAATATACAATCTTTCTTCCGCGCGTGTGAATGCAACATACAGCAGGTTCAGGTTATCCAGGTTTGTGAGCGCAGCTTCTTCATTGTAATCTTCCGCGAAATAGCTCTGCTCAAGCTCTTTTGATGCCTTTACAAGAAATGCGGATGACTCGTTGAACGGGGGCTCATCGGATGACACCCAGATGAGGTCACGGGTGCCTTTGATATCCATATCCCAGTTAACATATGGCATAAATACCACCGGGCTCTGCAAACCCTTGGCTTTATGAATGGTCATAACCTTCACTGCTTCTGCTTCTGAAGGGACAATTATACTTGCGCTGGCGCTTTTTTCCTGCCACCACTCAATGAATCCGTTCAGCCCGCCTGTTTTTTCATCGGCATACTCTTTTATTACATCGAGGAAGCGCAGCAGGTAGGCATCGGCATTACCGCCGAGTTTGAATATCCGGATCAGCTCTTCGGCAAGCTCGTACAAACCCATTCCATACAGCCTGCTCTTTATTTCACCTGAATCTTGCTCAATAAAGCTCTCAGGCATCTTGCTGCTGAAAAGTGAACCGGAAGTCTTCAAATGATCGGTGAAAATTGCATTCAGGTCAGCATCTTTTCCTTTGATGTACACCATGTAATTGTAGAGGATCTCAGTTCTGGCGATCACATTGGAGCTATCGTTAAGGTAAATGAACACATTTGTTATCAGCCTTACTTTAGGCGAGTTTGTGAGCAGCAGTGATTCACTCGATACAACCTTTAGTCCTGCATCAATTAAGAAATGTGCTGCCTCTGATGCATCAGCTAATCCCCTCACAAGTATCATAATATCGCTTTGTTTAAAGCCTTCCGAAAGCAGTGATTTGATCTTTGATACTATATCCATTGCCGAGAGCTCTCTTGCGGTGCGGCCGGTATCTTCATCAGTCTTGAAAAAATCTATACAAACGCTTCCGCCTGAATTACCCGTACCTGAGCTTTGTGCTGATTCCGAATATGACCTGCTTATGAGATGGCGGTATGCTTCAGGTGCACCTTCGGCAGTTATCTCCGCTGCGCGCTTAAAAAAGAGGTTGTTGAAATCAATAATTTCTTTCCTGCTTCTGAAATTTGAAGCAAGGTTCTCTTCTTTAATCATTGGGCTGAATCCGGCGAGATCATTTTTAACATCTTCAAGCAGCAGCTTCATGTTGCCGTTACGCCAGCGGTAAATTGATTGCTTCACATCGCCTACTATCAGCGAGCCGTTATTTTCACTCAGCGAGTTTTCTAATAGCGGAAGGAAATTCTTCCATTGGAATGTTGATGTATCCTGAAACTCATCGATCAGGAAATAACGGTAATAATTGCCGATCTTTTCATACACAAACGGACTGCTATCGCCGGTAATAACTTTAAGAAGGATAGTATTGATATCAGAAATCAGCAGCAGCCTGTTATCATCGCGGTAAACTTTGAGCTTTTCAAGCAGATCTTTAAAAATACCAAGTACATAAACGGTTTTGATAAGCTGCGCTGCAGTATTGTATTTTATGTAGCGGCTGTCATAATAATCAACGGCATCTTTGAGCAGCGTGTACAAACCGGCTTCTGCAGCAGCTTTCACCGCAGGCTTTGATGTTTTGTTACACATTTTTTTAATGTCACCAGCCGACTCGCGAGCTCTGGCTTTCGGATCATAATCACCAAAACGGATTTTGTTAAGAAGGTAGTTTATATATCCGCCTGTTTTGTAAGGAAAATCATCCATTGTAAGGCTGTGTTCTTCGGTAATAACGAGAGCCTTTTCAGACGTATCCCGCATGAAGCCTTCAAACTCATTTTTAATCGCAAACAATTTACCGATGAAGGTTTTAAGCTTTTCGCGGCTATCTGCCAGTGTTTCACTATCACCCTTTCTTATCCAGTAACGCTCTTTAAAAATTTCCTGGGCAAGCGACCTGATCTTACGATCAACGTTCCATCCTTTTTCATCATCAATGCTGTAAAATATGTACTCTTCAATGAAGCGGGTAAGCTCTTCATTCAATCCGGCTTCATCAAGCAGTTTATCGGTAATTTTTTCAAGCACCTCTGCCTGGTCAAGCTCGATATTATATCCAAGCTGAAGTTTAAGCTCTTTGGCAAATGCCCTTATTACCCTGTGAAAAAAACTATCAATAGTTGATACTGCAAAGTAAGAGTAATTGTGCAGTATATTTTTCAATACAAGTTCAGCATTTTGCTTAATATCAGTTTTTACACCCTCAGACTTCAACAGGTCATGCAATTTCCCCGCCCCGCCTTTTGAAAGCTCTGCCAGTGAGCTCACTATACGGGTCTTCATCTCCTCCGCTGATTTATTGGTAAATGTAACTGCCAGAATGTTGCGATAGCACTCCGGGTTGGCAAGTACCAGCTTCAGATATTCTTTGACCAGTGTAAAGGTTTTGCCTGAACCTGCCGATGACCTATATATTAAAAAATTGTTCATTAGTTCTACGGTAAAGATATAAAAACGAAATCACAGAAAAAGGAATAAAAGAAATGCTTTTAGCACAAGTTACAGTAATTAAGCTTTCTTCCGGGTTTTGACCCAATGCCATTTTTTGCAGCCGGGGCATTTTTCGTACCGTTTCGTTACCCAGTTCACTGCAAACGAGGGCGCAGGGTATTCCAATCCGCACTCCGGGCAAACAGAATTGCCGTAGAAGAACTTTCCCACTTTAAATGATCCCAGGCTAAGCCACACCAGCAGAATTAACATCCCCATGAAGAACAAAGCAACCCAGACCTGTAGTATCACCAGCCATGATTCTTTTCCAAGACCGGCAAATTTGATCGCTGAAAGATAAATAGGGAAATTGCCTGCAAAATGGAGGAACATGCCGCCTAACAATCCCAATAGCAGGGAGTTCTTTGGCCTGCTTAAAACAAATGCTGTCATGCCGCCGTGAACTATACAAACCATAAACCTTTCGTTCATAAATCCGGCATAATGGTACCAGGGCATAGCATCGGTTGTTGACTCGGCGATAAACTTGCCCAAAAGCCATATTTCGCCAATGCCGAATCCAAGTCCAAGTGCCATTGCCGCAACAACGAAATTTTCTTTGGTAATCCTCTTTCTTACAAAAGGGAATACAAGTGGAAATATTTTAGCCGGTTCTTCAGTGAGAGGCGCATAAAAATTCTTCATGAATAAATAAAGGTTTTGGTCAGAGCCAAACATCATGCGGAATAAATTATCTATAACCGGCATCCTGATAAGGTAAAAGGCAATAAAGGCCATAGGCAGCTCTATAAGCAATATCTTAAGCAGAAACTCACGGTCTTCCGGATGTGAACGCCACCTGATAAACGCACCTGCCAGAAAGAAGGTGAATATTGTTGTTACCGCAGATGCTATATAGATCTGGTGCATAATTAGTGCTCAGCGCTATGCAGGATTAAGGGAATTATCCCCGCCATGCAAATGCTTTTCGAGGAATTCTTCCATAGCTTCGTAAAAATCAAACCTGTTTTCTTCGTTATGGAAACCATGCCCTTCGTTATCCTTCACCATATACGGCACATCTATTCCTCTTTTTTTCAGCGCTTCAACCACCTGGTCAGATTCATTTACATTAACCCTTGGATCCATCCTACCCTGCGCAATAAAAAGCGGCGCCTTAATTTTATCTACATGGAAAACCGGCGAGGCAGCTTCGAGAAGCTCCCTATCTGTCTCCGGATTTCCCACCATTTCATACATCATTTCCAGAAAAGGCTGCCAGTATGGAGGAATTGATTTCATGAAAGTGAAAAGATTTGAGACTCCAACATAATCAACACCGCATGCATACACATCTGGGGTGAATGCAAGTCCGGCAAGCACAGCATAACCGCCGTAACTGCCGCCGTAAATCGCAACGCGTTTAGGGTCAGCAATGCCCTGGTCTTCCAGCCATTTAACGCCGTCGGTTAGGTCATCCTGCATTTTCAGGCCCCATTGCTTGAATGATGATTCCCAGAACTCTCTGCCATAGCCCGTCGAGCCGCGGAAATTTATCTGCAGCACCGCATAGCCTCTGTTTGCAAGGAACTGTACTTCCGGGTTGAATCCCCAGTAGTCTCTTGCCCATGGCCCGCCATGCGGATTCAGAACAACAGGAAGATCTTTTGGCTCTTTCCCTTTAGGCAGAGTAAGATATCCGTTCAGCTTTAAACCGTCTCGTGAGGTGAATGTAACCGGTTTCATTTCTGACATTTCGTCTTCATTTATCCACGGGCTCACGTCATTGATCTTTGTAATGCTATCCGCAGATCTATCATAAATATAATATGAACCGGTAGTACGGTCATTGTATGAAGCAACAATATATTTTTCTTCGTTATCATCGGTATCAACAATAGTAATTTCGTACCCATCCAGCTCCTTTTCAAGCTTTTCATAGATCCTTCGTATCTCATCATCAAGAAACACACGTTCGATCTTGTGAGTATAAGCGGGAATAACTGTCAGCACTTTTCTTTTTTTGGAATACCTTAGAATATTTACATCAACTTCGGGGTGTTCAAACAATACTCTGAGCTCTTTGTTGTTCTTAATATCATATTCAACTATTGCGGCCTTATCCCTGCCGAGGTTTGAGGAAGCGTAGATGTTCTTATCATCGAATGTAAAAAAAAGCGGCAAGAGCATTTGCCTGAAATTGGTATTTATGATGGTTTTAAACTCATCCTCAGCGCTATCCCTGTACATTATCCCGTTGTTTACGCCGTCTGTAGTTACTGCTATCCTTATCGTACCCTTATGATCGGTACCCCAACCTGAAACGTTACCGGGATTTTCGGCGGCGACCTTCATTTCACCTGTCTCAAAGTTCAGGCGGTACACATCAAAAAATTCCGGATTCCGTTTATTCATTTCAATGAGTATCTCAGTTTCATAATCTTCCAGCTCATCAACTATGTTAACCCTCACGCCATCAAACGGAGTTAGATCTCTCGACCCGCTGCCATCTGTAAAAACTGAATAAAGATGAAAATTCTCATCCCCGGCATTATCTTTTATATAGAGTATTGTTCTATCGTTGCCCCAAAGATATTTGGCAATATCCCGTTCGGTTACATCTGTAAGCCTCTCGGGCTCACCGCCGGAGGTCTCCTGAATAAAAACATTAAGCCTGCCCTTATACGGCGCAAGGAATGAAAGGTATTTCCCGTTCGGCGAAATTGCATAATCGGTTCGTTCCGGATTTCTGAAAAAATCTTTTAGCGGTATGGTTTTCTGCTGCATTATTACTTATTCTTTTTTAATTAAAGAAAGGTGAATTAAGGTAAATTGCTGATACTAGATTTGTAGAATATGCAAAATTAGGGATTTATGATATCAATTAGAAGAGATTATTAAATATACAAAAAAAGGTGAACCGAGGTTCACCTTTTGCTTAAGTAAAGAAACAGTCATTCAGAATAAACCCGGCTGCAAAGAAACTTACTTTAACTTGTCCCACAGAATTCATAAAGCAATACCTTAAAGTGGCAATAAAATTAATAAATCGTTATTTTGAGCATCCGCCGGGGCAGGTTTTGTCCCATAGATCTGACATAAAATAAAAAAGCATAATTATGCCTGAAAATGAAAAATCTTTTGCGGGTTCATCACTGATCACTTTTCTCAGCTCGCTGGAAAAAAGTGAGCTCAGAGAATTTGATAAATTCATACATTCCCCGTTTCACAATAACCGCAGTGACGTATCACGCTACTTCGATGTGCTGAAGAAATTCCACCCGCAGTTCACCGGCAGCGAATTTTCTAAACAGCACATATTCAGCCTGCTGTATCCCGGCACCTCATACAAAGATGATGTTCTCAGGAGGCTATCAAGCAACTTGTTAAAGGCGGGAGAAGAATTCGGCGCCTATATCACATTCAGAAAGGACAGATTTGTTTACAACAAATCACTTTCGGCTTTTTATCTCTCCAAATCTTCACAAAAGCTGCTGGCAAGGCAGATAAACAAAACCGAAAGCGATCTGCTTGCTTCGCCATGCCGCGATGCGGCATTTTTTCTGAATATGAGCTTTCTTGAGGAGTACCGCAGGCTTGGCTCGGTACGGAAAGATTCAAGCGGAAGAAAGATAGATGTGCAGAGCCAGATAGACAGCACGTGGAAATTTGCCGCGATAACTCTTTTCAGGCTTTACAAAACAGCATCCGAGCACAGCCGCCAGTTTGATACAGCATACAATCTTAATAATCTGGAGCTGCTGTTTGGCCTGATCGAAAGGACCGGGTTCATGGGCTCAAAGGCGCTTGAGATATGGTACCTGGTTATGAAGCTGCAGTCAAACCCTGACGATAATACATTTCACCGCCTTAAAAAGACTATCACGGCAAACTCAAACCTGTTCGAGCCGGTCGAAGGTTTTATTATATATGTAAGCCTGCTTGGTTACTGCTACGAAAAGAACATTCTACCCTCTGAAAACTTTCACGTGGAAGAATATGAAATAATACGCGAAATGCTGGCAGGGGGGCTGCTTATTCAGGATAATGTGTTCCACCCGGAGTGGTTCATTTACGCTGTAATTACCTCGCTTCGCGCGGGAAAAATGAAGTTTGCAGGAGAGTTATTGAGCGATTACGCCAAATTGCTTCCCCCGGGTGATTCAGATAATGTCCTTGAACATGCTTTTGCGGAAATTGAAATTGAGAAAGGCAATTACAATAAAGCGCTGAAACATTTGGCTGTATCAAAATACAACAACATAGCCGAAAAGCTGCGGGCAAAGCATATGTATCTGAAAATATACTATGAGCAGGGCTTAAGCGAGCAGTTCTTTTACAGCATCGATAGTTTTAAACATCTCATCAAGAATGAAGTATCTCTCAGCAAGGGTACTAAACAGCTCAGGGAAAATTTCATAAAGTATGCAGTGAAGCTTTTCCGGATAAAACTGAATGAATCTGCCGAAGATCCGGGTGCGGTAAAAAAGGAGATACTCAAAACACCAATTATGGGAAACAAATGGCTGCTCAAAAAAGCCGACGAGCTGCTGAGCATACATCCCGCAGGGAAAATAACACGCGGGAAATCTATCCCGCGGAAGAAATAACTATTAATGTTTTATATTTTGATCTTCTTCAGGAACGGATGATACTCGCCTTTGAGGCCAACCGGGACCGCACTCCTGATCTCATACACCGCTTTGATAGATGGCAAAGCATCATCGATTGTGTATCCCCTGCCTTCAAGAATCTCACGATAGCTGATAGTATGCAGGTCTGTGAATCCTTCGGAGAATTCAATTTCTTCTCCATCCATAGTAATTGAGCGGAAGGTCTTATCGCCTTTGTTCAGGTCGCTTTTATCAATTGAAAGGAACCATTTCACATTCGCCTTTTTTAACTCAATGAGTCCGGCCGCTTTATCTTCCCTGTAATAGTGCAGTGTGTTTTTTTCCGGCTCACCGAATATCCACGAGAGCATATCAAAAAAATGAACGCCGATATTTGTAGCTATACCTCCAGATTTGTACATATCGCCCTTCCAGGAGTAATGGTACCACTTTCCGCGCGGCGTAATATAAGTTAATTCAATATCATGCTTCTTCCCGCTTTTATCAGCATCAATTTTTTCTTTCAGCGCCATGATAGAAGGATGGTGCCTTAGCTGAAGAATTGTGCTTACTTTCCTGCCGGTTTCCTTTTCAAGTGATTTCAGTGCATCCGCATTCCATGGATTCAATACCAGAGGCTTTTCGCATATCGCATTCGCATCTGCCCTCAAGGCAAATCTAATATGCGCGTCGTGCAAATAATTTGGCGAGCAAATGCTAACATAATGTATCCTGTCTTCTTCACCTTTGCGGCGCAGCTTTTCGCAATGCCTGTCAAATCTTTCATATTCTGTGAAAAATGATGCGTCCGGGAAATATGAATCTATAATACCCACTGAATCATTTGGGTCAAATATAGCGGCCAGGTTCTGATCGTTATCTCTGATAGCACGTAAATGCCTCGGTGCAACGAATCCGCCTGCGCCTATTAATGCAAAATTATTTTTCTTCATTTATTATCTCAAAAGTAAGTACAATAATAACAAAAATATAGTTTTAGTAATATGAAATTTATCTTCCATAAAGGAAACCGGAAATCGGTAATAGATCTCTCCCCCCTAACACCATGTATCTATTCGCTCTCATTTATGGAAGATGAGTGGATAATGTGGTTCTGAAAAGGCATTTGTTAACTGACCTCTCCCCCTGCCCCCTCTCCAAAGGAGAGGGGAAATATCAAAAATGGGAAACTTCTTTCAAATACTTTCTCCTGATTTATCAAATAACGATTTATTATATTTGTACAAATAATAGCGATTTGACCCGTCACAAAAAACAGGAAATAGCGTACATTAAAGGTGTTGGACCCGGAAGAGCTGAGGCATTTGAGAAGCTTGGGCTGAAGTATAACACCGATCTCTTCACTATATACCCGCGCCTCTACCTTGTGAATACAACTATCCGCAGCCTGAAAGATCACCTGGAAACCAATGTCATCATCCGGGGAAAGGTAATAGAAAAATACATACCATGGAAACCCAAACAGCCCACCAAGATCGCAATATTTGACGGTACTGCAAGCATTGAGACCCTCATGTGGGGAAATGCAAAGTACCGCGAGAAGCAATTCAAAATAGGCGAAGAATATTTGTTTTGGGGAAAGGTGACCTTTAATACATTCGAGCGTGAAATAAAGCTTGATATACGCGATCATAAAAAGTGCGACGCGGGCGATGATGACCTGATGAAATACCCGCTCATACCCATTTATATACTTTCTGAAGAGCTGAAGAAAACATGGATAAGGCCGCTTAGCCTGACTAAAATAATTTTTAATGCGCTAAGAAGCGGTTCATCAGAAGTACCCGAAGTTTTGAGCGGCAGCATAAGGGAAGCCAATGACCTGCTTGACCACAGAACCGCGATGCTCAGGACACATTACCCTCATTCGCATGATGATATTGAACGTGCCCGGCAAACACTTGCTTTCGAAGAGCTGTTTTACCTGCAGCTCGTAATGGCACTTAAGAAGCGTGCTGCCCTGGATGGTGAAAAAGGCATATCATTCCGGAAGCTGGGCGAGAATTTTGAAAAGCTGTTCAAAGAGCTGCTTGGATTTGAACTTACCGTCGCGCAGAAAAGAGTGATCAGGGAAATACGCGCGGATATGCTTGCAGGAAAGCCAATGAACAGACTGCTGCAGGGTGATGTTGGCAGCGGTAAAACAATTGTTGCAGTCTTCTGCATACTTATCGCAATTGAAAACGGTTACCAGGCTGCATTTATGTGTCCCACGGAAATTCTTGCAGAGCAGCATTACAAAACTCTAAAGGGATACTTCGACCTGCTGGGGATCAATTCGGTTATTTTAGTTGGCGGACAAAAGAAAAAATTCAGAGAACTGGTGCTGCAGCAGATAAAAAGCGGCGATGCAAAAGTAGTTGTTGGAACTCATGCGCTGATACAGGAATCAGTCGAGTTCAGTAATTTAGGTTTTGTTGTAATAGATGAGCAGCATAAGTTCGGCGTAATGCAGCGGGCAAAGCTCAGGGCCAAAGGCACTAATCCGGATGTACTGGTTATGACAGCCACGCCAATTCCACGAACACTCTCACTCACTGTATATGGCGATCTGGAAGTATCGGTGATAGATGAGCTGCCAAAGAACAGGATAGCCGTAAAGACCGCCATGCGGTTTGAAGATGACCGGAACAAAGTTTACGCGTTTATAAGAGAGCAGGTAAAAGCCGGGAGGCAGGTTTACATTGTTTATCCGGTTATAGATGAATCGGAAAAGAACGACCTGAAATCCGCAGTGAAACACTACGAACTGCTAAAGAGCTTCACATTCAAAGATCTCAGGCTGGGATTGGTTCACGGCAGGCTTGCGTGGAATGAGATAGATGAAACCATCGAGAGCTTTAAAGATGGAAAAATTGATATACTGGTTTCAACCACAGTAATAGAAGTAGGTATAGATATTCCCAACGCAACAATTATGGTAATTGAAGAGGCTCAGCGGTTCGGACTTTCGCAGCTTCACCAGCTTCGGGGAAGGGTTGGCCGCGGTGCGGAGCAATCATTCTGCATACTTATGGCAGAAACGCCGGGCGAGATAGCTTCTGAGAGACTTAAAATAATGTGCGAAACTACGGACGGCTTTTTGATCTCAGAAACCGATATGAAACTTCGCGGGCCGGGCGAGTTTTTCGGCACACGTCAATCCGGTGAGCTGCGTTTTTCTGCCGCAGATCTTGGCAAAGATATGGCGCTGATTGAAAAAGCAAGGAAAGCCGCTTTTGATATGGTGCTTGCTGATCCCGAAATAAGGAAATTGGAAAATGCAGTTATACGGGAAAACTTTCTGATAAATTACAAAGATTCCATGAGCCTGATAAGGATAGCTTAACAGAAAAGAAACATTAAAATTATACATATTAAAATGTCCAAAAGAATAACTCCGCTGATAGCACTTGTAATAATCGCATCCATTTTTTGGGTTGAAATGTTTGTGCTTAAATCATTCAATTTCTGGATCGAAATGACGATAGCAGCCTCGCTGCTTGCCGGGCTGGGACTCTGGTTCAACCACCGCTCCGGCGAAGCTATCAATTACAGGCTGTATTATTTTGAGCCTAAATACATATTGATAGGGATAGTATCAGCCGCACTGCTGTACTTGGTATTTTACACAGGTGATATAGTTTCTAAGCTAATACTTCCTTTTGCTGATAAGCAGGTTGTTGGAGTGTACAATAATAAATCTTTACTTAGTCCAA
This sequence comes from Ignavibacteria bacterium, assembly GCA_014879675.1. Lineage (GTDB taxonomy): Bacteria > Bacteroidota > Ignavibacteria > Tepidaquicellales > OLB5 > OLB5. Next base: position 842 of record JACSRQ010000089.1, on the reverse strand, counting down.
CTATCATTGGGCTACTGTTAGTTTTCATAATAGGCCCGGCGGAAGAAGTTTTCTGGCGCGGCTTTGTGCAGGATACACTTGCCGAAAAGTTCGGCGATAACAAAGGGTGGATAGTTGCCTCACTCATCTACGGAGCTGTGCACATTGTAGCTTTGAATTTTATGCTGTTTATGGCGGCGTTAATTTGCGGGCTGTTCTGGGGATGGATGTTCAAGAAATATAGATCCGTTTGGCCGGGGCTGATATCACATGCCTTGTGGGATTTGACCATTTTTATCCTGCTGCCCGTGAGGTAAATTATAAATACAGATGAGATAAGGGTTACCGGTGAAATGAGGTAACAAAAAAGGCTGTCTAAATTAGACAGCCTTTTTGTTTTAGAGTATTGGATCTAAACTTATCTTATGAATTCAACAAGTGCACTTGCAACAGTATTTTTGCTCTTATCAAGAAGGAAACACCTGTATATACCGGGTGAATCAACCCTGAGGTCACTTGATTCGAAATAGATGTATTTCATATCTGAAGATACATCGAAATCAACTTTTTTGTAATAATCGAAGGTGTAACCGTTATATTTATCAAGCTGTATAGCGCAATCGGTTAAGCCTAAAGCGTAATCGCATTTAACCATAACAGTAATGGGTCCGGTATAGAACCTATCGCTGATTGACTGCTCGCCCGAAGTTCCGTATTTTTCGCAGAAATACAGAACCGGTCCGTTTTGTGCCTTAATGTTTGAAGTAAAGCCTAAAACGAGTAAAAAAGCGAAAAACCCCAAAAACAATTTAAATCTAGTCATTTTGACCCTTTCTAGTTAATTGATGAATAATGATAATATT
>JACSRQ010000051.1 GCA_014879675.1 Ignavibacteria bacterium | reverse complement strand
TTTACGTGCATTTAGTCTATAAATGTGTGACCCCTACGCGGTCAGTGTAAATCCGGTCGCCTGACCGGATGTGGGCTTTTAGCAAATGCACTCGAATCAGGCGATTCGAGTTACAAAAATACCCGTCAGGAGGTAACTCCTGACGGCACGCACATAGTATGCTTCTAACCCCTCCTTCGGAGGGGTGTTACAGCGCCAGCTGGAACGGGGAGGTCTAAAGCGATGGGGCAAATTGTTTTTTTTCCTCATTCCCAAACTCCAGTTTGGGAATGCCATTCATTGGTAGTGCGAGAGGTAGGTCGTGCTTCATAATCGCCCGTACCGAAGGTACGAAATATTGGTAGCTTCTGATTTCCTGTATATGTCCCGTCCCGTACGGGACGGAATAAACGGGCGGTATCTTTTTTCTACCAATATTCAATCCCTAACGGGATTGCTTTCAACCGAGACCCCTCCGAGGGAGGAGATTTGAATTTGTGAGATTACATGATATGTAGGCGTCATGGCTTGCCTGACGCCCATCCGCTGGCCTTATTTTTACCCCAAATATGGCATATTTTTGTGTTTGTAAGAGATATTTTCCATTAGTTTCCTTAATACGGTAACTAAAACAGCTAAATGTACATTTCTTAAAATATTGCTTTCAGCGCATTTTTACACTAAATTATGAAATATTTCCAAATATTCCGCAATAAAGAAAATACTAAAAATGTCCAGGTATAAACGTACTCTATTAGCTTTACTGTTAGTAACGCTGCTGGGATCTGTTTCCTATATTTCAATTAATGGATTCAGGTTCTCATCAGAATCATTAAACAATGGCCAGCCAAAATATTCGCAGGTAAGGATTTTTACTTTAACTGAAAATGATTACCGCAAGATCGAAGATGTTGGTTTGCATATCGATCATGCAATAAATAAACCGGGCCACTACCAGGAAGCATGGCTTTCTGAATATGAGATCACACTGCTTAGCAAATCAGGCGTTCCGTTTGAAGTTACGGTTGAAGACTGGCAGACATATTACGACAATCAGCCCAAAATGACACCTGCAGAAATTGATGCCCAAATGCAGCAGGTTTATGAAACAGACGCTATAACACACTCCATATATGGAACAATGGGCGGCTATATGAAGTATGATGAAGTTGTAGCCAAGCTTGATTCCATGAGGATGTGGTATCCGCAGTTCATTTCAGCTAAGTATTCTATAGGCACAACTTATGAAGGCAGAACCATGTGGGCAGTAAGGGTAACTAAAGGACCCGATGCACCAACAGGCAGGCCCGAAGTAATGATGCATGCTTTGATCCACGCACGCGAGCCGGAGAGCATGGAAACACAGTTCTATTATATGTTCTGGCTGTTTGAAAATTATGATACAGATCCGACAGCTAGATTTATTCTAAACAACAGGGAGATATACTGGATCCCTGTATTCAACGCTGATGGTTATGTTCACAACCAGACTACAAATCCGAACGGCGGCGGTATGTGGCGCGCCAATAAACATTTAACAAGTCCGCCCAGCTTAACTTGCGGACCGGTTGATCCGAACAGGAATTTTGGTACATACCAGTTCTGGAATTCAGTAAACAATGGTTCAAGTTCCGATCCATGCAGCGGCGGACAAGGTACCTATAGGGGCACATTGCCGTTTTCAGAGCTTGAAACACAGAATATAAAAGCATTTGTTAACTCAAGGAATTTTAAGACCGCATTCAGCGCGCATACATACGGTAACTACCTGATAAAGCCATGGTGCTGGCAGGATCCTATTGGCACTCCGGACGATGCAATGTATAATATGTTCCTTTCAGATATGCAGGCAACCAACGGCTATACTATCGGATTCCCATCGCAGACAGTTGGTTATAAAGTACGCGGCGGAACTGATGACTGGTATTACAATGATTCAGGCCACGCGAAGATATTTTCATTTACACCGGAAACCGGTTCAAGCTTCTGGCCGGCACAATCCGAGATCATTCCGCTTGCTCAGGGTATGCTTTATTCAAACCAGTACATTGCTTTGATAGCAGGTTCATATGTTAACCCGACTTCAAAAGCATTTAATCTTGCCAATTACACACCCGGCCAGGCAGGTACTTACAAAGTTAAATTCAGGAACAAAGGTATTATGGCTGCAAATAACGTTAAAGTTATTTTAACTCCGCTGAACGCCAATGTTACTATCCCAACACAGCAATTCACATATTCAAGCCTCGCACCTATGGCTTCTGATAGCACCACTTTTAACTTCACAGTTGCCGGGGCTGCGCCAAACAATTGCGGTATTCCTGTTGTACTTACAATTAAGCTTGATACAACAACCATATATTCTTCAAACGAATTTATTCTTGTTGGTACCGGAACCGTTGCTTTGAATGACAATGCTTCAAGCTTCACAAACTGGACAACAAGCAATACATGGAATACTACAACATCACAGTTTGTTTCGTCACCTTCCTCGTTTACGGATAGCCCTACAGGCAACTACGGGAATAATGTTAACAACTCCATGACTCTGAGTACAGCTGTGAATGTATCTACCACGCCTGTTGTATTCTTATCATTCTGGCACAGGTATGCTACCGAGGCGGGTTTTGATTTCTGCCTTGTTGAAGTATCAAGCAATAACGGTACAACATGGCAGCAGGTTACATCGTATAACGGCAGCATGACAACATGGACACAGCAGACTTTTGACATCACACAATACGCAGGCGCTTCAACACAGCTTAAGCTCAGGTTCAGGCTTACATCTGATGCAGGTGTTGTTGGCGATGGCTGGTATGTGGATGATGTTAAGCTGACCAATTATTGTGCAGGTACTCCTGTAGGCATCGGCCAGAATACGGGGATCCCAATGCAGTACGGACTTGACCAGAACTATCCGAATCCGTTCAATCCATCAACATATATTAAATTCCAGATGCCGGAAGGCGGAAATGTAAAGATCACTGTGTTTGATATTTTGGGCAAGCAGGTTGCAGCTTTAATAAACGGGAAGATGGAAGCAGGATATCACAATGTTGAGTTTGATGCATCAAACTTCGCAAGCGGACTCTATATTTACAAGATGGAGGTCCGTCAGGACGGATCTTCGACAGTCGATTTTACAGAAGTAAAAAAGATGATGTTAATTAAATAATTTTTGATTAAATTTAAGTAATTGAAAAGCCTGCTTTTCCAAAAAGCAGGCTTATTTTTATAAAATACACCGTAAAATGATAAAAAAGATATCAATTTCATTGATCCTCATAGCCGTAGTTGCCTCGGCAGCATTTATATTCAAAACAGGCGGAAACGATGCTTATTCCAATGTTAACTACCCGGTTGTACCTCCTCACAGAACATGCGGTACAACTGAATACATGGAAAATCTATACAGGGAAAATCCTGCATACAAAAAAACCATGATGGAACTGGAAAAATATGCAGAAGAATATGCCAGGAACAATCCTGCAGGCACCGATAACAGGACAGTGATAACTATACCGGTTGTGGTTCACGTTGTGTGGAATTTACCTGTACAGAATATTTCAGATGACCAGGTCCTTTCGCAGATCGATGTATTAAATAAAGACTTCAGAAGAATGAATTCTGATACTACCAATACTCCTGCACCATGGAAACCGCTCGGAGCCGATTGCCAGATAGAATTTAAAATGGCAAGAAGAGATCCGGGCAACAATCCAACACTTGGTATTACCAGAACACAGACTTCAGTTGTAGAATTCGGACAAAGCTCAGCGCTTAAGTTTACTTCACAGGGCGGACACGATGCATGGGATAGAGATAAGTACCTTAACCTTTGGTCATGTAACCTTGGTTCGCAGTTACTTGGTTATGCTACATTCCCGGGCGGAAGCGCTTCGCTTGATGGTGTTGCTATAGGCTATAACTATTTCGGAACCGTAGGAACACTTTCACCGCCGTACAATAAAGGAAGAACAGCTACACATGAAGTTGGACATTGGCTCTGGCTGTACCACATTTGGGGCGATGACAACGGTTCATGCGGCGGCTCAGACCTGATCGGCGATACACCAAACCAGGCATTAGAGTTTTACGGATGTCCTACTTATCCACAGCTTGATGCATGTTCATCAGTTTCACCGGGTGCTATGTTCATGAATTATATGGACTACACCGATGATGCTTGTATGAATTTGTTTACACAGGGCCAGCTTACAAGGATCAACTCAGCTCTTGACGGGCCAAGGCTGCCTATCAAATCATCAAACGGGCATATTGATGTTAGCGGAACACCAATCTGTTCATTCAAGGCAGATAGCTTATCAATAGAATATAATAATCCGGTTCACTTTTCAGATGTATCCGCAGGTATCCCGACCGGCTGGCAGTGGACCTTCACCGGCGGAAGCCCATCAAGCTCAACAGTTCAAAATCCGACCGTAACATATCCCACACCGGGAGTTTACACAGTAAGGCTGAGGGTTTCAAACGGTTTCGGCGCTGATTCACTTACCAAAACATCATACATCAGGGTAAGGGGTGCTTCTATGAGCACGTACAGCGTTGTAAATCCGCCAACACTTTCAAGGATCAGTGTATCTTCAGCAGATACTTCACGTGTATTTTTTAACTGGACAAAAGCTTCAACCAACAATACTGTAAATTACAAAGTAAAGATCAGAAAGCTCGGTCAGCAGGTTGATTATGTATTCACAAATTCAGGTAACACTTCAGATACCGTTGCTGGTATCAGGAGAAGTGCATTGGATTCACTTGCACAAACTCTGGGTGTAAACGGCGATTCAGTACGCTGTACGTGGAGAACATGGTCTTATAACGGAATTGACTCGCTTAGCTCACAGAATTCACTTATAGTGACCCTGGTCAGATCTCCTATAGGTATTCAGGTTATTTCAAACGAAGTTCCGCAGAGGTTCGGGCTGTATAACAATTACCCGAATCCGTTCAACCCGGTCACAAAGATCAGGTTTGATATACCTAACATAAGCGGTAACAGAAATGTTAACCTTATTGTTTACGATATACTTGGCAACCAGGTGGCAGTTCTTGTTAACGAAGATCTTCAGGCTGGCAAATATGAAGCTTCATGGGAAGCTTCAAATTTCGCAAGCGGAATTTATTTCTACAGGATCAAAGCAGGCGAGTTTGTAGAAACTCACCGTATGGTGCTGGTAAAATAATATTTTTCTCTAATAGCCGCCTCCGGTATAATGGGGGCGGCATTTTTTTAAACTTCAACCGCCCTTCTGAAGCAAATCTTCTGTATTTTTTTATTTGAGCAAGTTAGTTAATTTATGAATATGAAATTGCTATTGATCATTGTTATCGGATTCCTGCTTGCGGGCTGCTCCGGAATTACTGTTGATAAAGAGGTGAAAGTTGGCCCCGATGATTGGGTCATGTCCGGCGGCTCTGCGGAACAGCACCATGTATCGAAGTTTACGCTTGCACCGCCCCTGAACCTGTATTGGGATTACAATCTCGAAGGCGGCGTTGGCGCATCAGGTATTTCGGTTGCCGATGCTGTACTGTTTGTGAATGCACTGCAGGGTGAGCTTTTTTCTTTTGATATCTCAACCGGCGGAAAAATAGGTAACCTGAAATTCCTTGGCAAAGATGCCAGTACAACTCCCCTGATTATTGATAATAATGTAATTGTTACATATGCGGGAGATAAAAAATATTCTCTCGCCTCATATGATCTGCTGGCAGGAAAAACAAACTGGCGGAGGTATTACGGTGACCTGCAAACTTCACCAATTATGAAAGATGGCAGCATATTTTTCGGCAGCCTGAACGGCAATTTTTACAAGGTCAGCCTTAGCTCAGGCAGGCTGGAGTGGAAGTTCAGCTCAAAGGGGCAGATACACTCAACCTGCGCGGTAAACTCTGAGATCGCAGTTTTTGGAAATGACAAAGGAAAGATATTTGGTATCGATCCGGCAAGCGGCAGCGAAAAATGGCAGGTTGAAACCGCGTCTCCGGTTCACTCAACCCCGATGCTCTTTAACGGTGCGGCTTATGTAGGCTGCGGTGATTCCAACTACTACGCAATTAATACTGCCGATGGCAAGATACTTTGGAAGGTTAACCTGCATTCGAAGATAACCGCTGGCTCTGCTTTGTTCATGCAGCAGGAAATTATTGCAGCGTGTGTTGACGGGAGCATCTATTCGCTGAATATGCAGGATGGAAGCATTAAATGGAAAGCTTCAACAAGAGGTGCAATTGTTTCTGCGCCATTGGTATCAGGAAACTACATTTACTGCTCATCTTTCGATGGATTCATTTACTGCCTTGATGGCACAAGCGGCAGTATTGTTTGGAGCTCAGAGCTTGAAAATAAAGTTAAAACATCACCCGTTATATGGAGAGATTTCCTCTTTACGGCCGCTGATGAAATTGTATATTGTTTTACCAGTAAAAATGTTGAAAAGAAAAAATAAATTTTGGTTGTTGCTTTTGGCAATGTTATTCAGCACTGTATTGCAGGCGCAGGATAGCACTAATGCACTGTTGATGAATTACAATTACATTAACTCTGTTCCGCAAAATGCTGCAGTTCATGTTAACGGCAGTCTTGCAGGTTATACACCACTTTATTTGATATGGAGCGATTCATCACGTGCAAACGAAGTTAGTATACTGCTTGAAGGATTTTCAGCTGAGAAATTTACAGTGGATGCGGGCGATAAAGTGAACAGGACAGTCAGCCTTAATCCCACAGGCAAAACTAAGCTGTTAAGCCAGGTTAATGAAGGTAAAAGCACATATTTCGCAAAACCCAGGAAGATAGTGCCAATAGTATTATCAAGTCTTGTGGCATTAGGCAGCGGCGCTGCCGCATTCTACTACAAAAAGCTCGCTTCGGATAACAGGGAAAAGTACGAGCTGGATGGCGACCTTGATGCGCTGGATAAAAAAGGGAAGTATGATGTACTCAGCGGAGTTTCGCTGGTTGTGTTCCAGATGGGCTTCGGTGCTTTAATGTATTACCTGTTCTTAGATTAAAACATAAGGTTAATTGCGGTAAGGCTTACTTTACTATCCTGCTGGCTTTGAGCCAGATCTTCATTTTCACACTTCTCTTTATATTCTCATCTTTCCAGGCTTTCCTGTATTCCCCGTAAACAATCTCTAACGGACTCTTCCCGTTTGTCTTTATGTAATTTTGTGTTGCAGACCATGTGGATAAAAAGCTGAGATATTCATTCATATCCCATTCGATGGAAAATTCAAACTCAGGTACTTCAATATGTTCAAACGGAAGCATGATCTGGTTCCTGAAATCCCATGCTTTTTTATTTTCATCAGGCCAGTACTTGCCTAGAACAACTTCACTGAATTTCCTGCTGATATCGTCAATTTCAGGGCTTATGGTATTTTCAGCATAGGTCCATACCGCAAGCACTCCGCCGGGTTTGGTTATTCGTTTTACTTCGGGGTAGAATTTATCTGTATCAAACCAGTGTATTGCTGTTGCGACAGTTATAAGGTCAATTGAATCAGATTCCAGTCTGCTGTTTTCAGCGGATACGGTACGGTATTCAATTTTGGGATGCAGCTCGGCATGCTCTATCTGCGAACTGCTCGCATCGGTTGCTATGATCTTTTCGAAGTATGGCTCAAGCCCCATGGCTGCCTGCCCGTTACCTGTGGCGCAATCCCATGCAGTATCGTGCTCTTTCACCAATGAGCTCAAATATTCAAACAGCTCCGTGGGATACTTAGGCCTGTATTTGGAATATTCCTTTGCCTGCTTCGAAAAGTAATCCTTGAATTCCACTATTTATACGAGAAGTGTTTTGAAATTATCGGGAAGCTGGTATCGTACCGGTACTGCACATTCATATGTCCGCCGTTGAATTCCAGGTGTGTGTATTTTATCCCGTTCTCCTTCAGCTTTTCGCAATAAATCCTTGCGCCTGCCTGCAGCTTGAATTCATCCTTAATTCCGCAATCAACATAAATGAGCTTCAGCTTCTTCAGGTTATTTTTGTACTTCTTAACTTGTCTTACCGGGTCGAAGTTCAACCACTTTTTCCAAACTTCAGGAATAATCTCTCCTGTATATATATCAAACGGGAGATCAAAGTTATACTCTTTACGCTTAGGGTTAGGTGAGTAGCATGCTGACATGCCGATTGTGTTGATGATGTTGTGGAAATCAGAACCCTTCGGCTGGTTGGTATTTATTTGTGTCTTAATAAATTTCTGTACTGCTTTGTGACCCTTGCCGTATTTTTCGATAAGTATAGGGAACTCCGCGAAGTGCTCCATGTAACAATATTCAAATGCGGAATCGCCGGAGTGTGTTGCCATCAGGCCGAATACATCAGGATGACGCATCGCAAGCCACATCGCGCCGTAGCCGCCGGATGATTTACCTATGATGCATCTCGAGGCAGCCTTAGGTATTGTGCGAAAGTTTTGATCAATAAACGGTACGATCTCTTTTATAATGTAATCTTCATACCTGCCTGTTGCGGCGGAGTTGACATACTGCGAGCCGCCGTATTTTGTGAAACAATCCGGCAGTACCACGATCATTTCCATTATCTTCCCGGTTTTGATAAGCCTATCTAACCGCTGCTGAATATTCTCATTGTACGGCGAGAGGTTCATGCTCAATGCACCGAAACCGGTGAAGCCGGCTATGAGATGCACTACCGGGTACCTTTTGCCCGAACTTCCGTAAGATGGCGGCAGGTAAACAATTACTTTTCTATTGTGCGGATCTTTCAGCGGGTTATTTTCAAGTACTTTGCTTGTATGGTCTAATACACGGACTTCGCTTTTCATAGCTTTACTTGTTTAATTTCCAGTTTTTGATCTCTTCATATGCGGCATAATCGGTCAAGTCGTAATGCAGGGGTGTAATAGAAACATAATTATTCTGAACTGCGGCAACATCAAACTCAGTCAATTCATCCCTATACACCATTTTGCCCGTCAGCCAGTAATAATCTCTGCCATTGGGATCAGCGCGCACCTCGAATGAATCCTGCCAGAATGATTTGCCCTGCTTGGTGATCTTCACACCTTTAATATCCTTCTCTTCGGCATTAGGAATGTTTATGTTAAGCAGTATCCCCGGATGGACTTTTATCATTTCATCTTCCCAAATCTGCCTAACAATATTGCCTGCAATCTTCGCGGGTGTTTTAAAATCAACCTTTGAAAATGTTGTAAGCGATATAGCTATCGAAGGAATTCCAAGTATAGTGCCTTCGGTTGCTGCCGATACAGTTCCGGAATAAATTATATTTATTGCCGTGTTGGCACCGTGGTTGATCCCCGATACAATAAGATCAAATTTTACATCTTTGAAAAAATGCAGCACACCGATCTTTACCGCATCAGCGGGAGTGCCTTCTACAGCCATGCCGAAGAACTTGTCATCCTTCATGTGCTCATATGCCCTGAGCGGGTAAAATATTGTTATCGAGTGGCCCACCGCGCTTTGCTGCGTATAGGGAGCAGAGACATATACATTTGCAAAATCTTTCAGCGCCTCTACAAGCCTTTGCAGCCCCGGCGCTTCAATGCCGTCATCGTTTGAAACTAATATGTTTGGTTTACTTTTCATTAACTTAGAAATATCATTTTAACAGCATCCATATCTCATCAAGCAGCTTGCCTAGATTCTCGCCCGTGATCGCTGATATATTCATTACGGGTATCGATGCCTTACCTCTGCCGCGGGAGAATTTAACTTTTGAAAGCTGCTTCTTCTGCTCATCGGTAAGTGTATCGATCTTTGAAAAACATATCATCTGCGGCTTATCGAGCAATTTCTTATCATAGCCTGCCAGCTCATGTACAAGTACCTCGTAATCTTCCTTCTTGTTTTCTTTATAAGGAAGCTCGGTTGCATCAAGCAGGAACACTAGCACCTTTGTTCTTTCGATATGTTTAAGGAAACGTATTCCCAAACCTTTTCCCGTATGCGCGCCCTCGATCAATCCCGGTATATCGGCAACAACAAAGCTCTGGTAATCTTTATACCTCACAATTCCCAGGTTAGGCTGCAATGTTGTGAATGGATAATCGGCAATCTTAGGCTTTGCCGCCGATATCTTCGAGATCAGTGTTGATTTACCGGCATTTGGCAATCCAACAAGCCCTACATCCGCAATGAGCTTCAGCTCAATTTCAATATCCTTTTCTTCGCCCTTTATGCCCGGCTCGGCTTCACGCGGCGCCTGGTTTGTTGATGTTGCGAACCTTGCATTGCCTCTTCCGCCCTTGCCGCCTTTAGCTGCGAAGTATGTATCGCCATTCTTGATAAGATCCGCCAGTATGTAACCTGATTCGGCATCTTTAATAATGCTTCCGCATGGCACAAGTATGATTGTATCTTCGCCGCTTTTACCGGTTTTATCGCCGCCCTGGCCTGCCGCGCCGTTCATTGCTTTGTAAATTTTTTTGTACCTGAAATCTATCAGTGTAGCCAGCGAGTTATCCGCCTGGAATATTACATCCCCGCCTTTGCCGCCATCGCCGCCGTTGGGTCCGCCTTTTGGGACATACTTTTCCCTGCGGAAGCTCACACAGCCGCGCCCGCCATCACCGCTTTTGATACTTATCTTTACATTATCTATTAACATTACCGGTGAGTGCCATTCCTTTTAATGGTGTTTTCTTCAGTGTTGAAATGGCTCTGGAATATATCAACAAATTTTACAGCCTCTTCAGTATAGAAATTGATCTTTCGTTTTCTGTACAGCTCTTCAATGGTTCCTGCCGCTTCATCCCAGGTTTTCTTATCAAGTATTTCATTCACTGTGCCTATGAACTCTTCTTCGCTCTTTTTAAAGATCTTCCTTATTATCTTAACCCGGTAAGAGTGCTCGCAGAAAAGGTCATCGATAAGCTGTTTGCGTTTATCCTTGGTGTTCACCGGGGCAGGTGGAGCCATATCGCTGAAGTGTGATGCGAACACAAGATCATCGGAATAAATTTCGTCGTCTATGATAAGTCTGATCTTTTCAACTTCCGGCTTTTGTGATTCCTGTTCGCGTATTAGCCTGATATTCATTTCAGGTATTTCCGGCGGAAGCTGTTCTTCAGATTGCAGTATCTTTTCCACTTCCTTATCAGAGCCTGATCTGCTGATGAGCTGCGTTTTTGCCTTCGAAATTATCTCACGAATCTGCTCATCACTAATACCTGTCTCGCTTTTGGGCCTTTCAGCTTTTTTTGTTTCGGGATCCATAAGCTCAATGGCTTCCTGGATAAAGATCTCTTCGCTGAAAAATGTATCAACTCTTTTCTTGATCTCCATGTAACCCTTATCCTGGAAGTATGCCGAAAGTATTTTTTTCGGCAGCTTGATATTGATAGGGTTATTTTCGCCAAGATCATGAAAGAAATAGTAAAGCAGTTTAACAAGACTCATCCTGTGTGGCTCGTTGCCGCGGCCAAGTATCTCCTCGTAAATCCTCTTGTTCAGCTCGTTCAGCAGCATCTCGATCTGTTCATGCGATACCACTTCAAGAGAATTTGCATGGATGAAATCTTCTATCTGCGTTATATAATAGCCGTAGAACTGGAAATACCTGAGGCGGTTATGGATAAAATGTACCGGGCGGGTTTCAACATCACCAAAAAGGAATTTTAAAATGGTATTCTTCGGCTTAATGATGTAGTTAATGTTGAACACAATCGCTTTGTTCAGTACTTCTTCAAAATCGATCTTGTTTATCGGCGCATTTTTATCGGGAAGGTAGAACTCAAAAAAGCTTGTAATAAAAGGAGGGATGGATGAATCCCGCAGCCTGCTGAAAGTAGTTCTCCCGGCTGGGAATTCGAGCAATTGCATATAGTCGCGGAATTTCCGTTTTGCGAAATCCTGGAACATACAGTGTTTAAGAGCCTCCTTAAAAGACTATGGTGGAAAAATGAGGTATCCCGTTAAAATCTGAAGCAGTACAGGTATCCAAAAATAGATCGGGGAATTCTACCTGCTGCTTAAAAAAATTGAATTATATCTCTCTGCCTGAAAGCTCTTTTTTGAGCTGTGAAATATGCCACGTAATATTTATCTCTTTCGGGCATGCTTCGATGCAGTTGAAAATTGTATGGCATCTCCAGATACCATCAGGTGTATCGATAATATCAAGCCTCTCATCTGCAGCTTCATCCCTTGTATCAAACACAAACCTGTAAGCCTTTAGTAATGCTGCGGGTCCGAGGTAGTTGTTGTTTGACCATGTTGAAGGGCAGCTTGTTGTACAGCAGGCGCACAAAATGCACTTTGCAGATTCAAACAGCTTCTCCGCGTCTTCATTCGATTGCAGTCTCTCGCTGTTTTCCTGAACCGGGCTGGTATTGATGAGGTACGGTTTAACCGCCTTATACTTCTCGTAAAAATCCGTCATGTCAAGAACCAGATCCTTAACAATTGGCATTGCAGGAAGCGGCTCAATTACGATTGTCTTCTTTGTGTTAAGATCCTTCAGCAGGGTAGAGCATGCAAGATGATTCCTGCCGTTTATCCTCATGCCATCTGAGCCGCATACGCCGTGCGCGCACGAGCGCCTGAAGGCAAGCGTTCCGTCATGCTCCCACTTTATCTTGTGGAGGCAATCAAGTACGGTCATATTCTCGTGGCCTTCAAACCTGTATTCCTCAAAATGAGGCTCGTTGTCTTTTTCAGGGTTGTATCTCAGGATCTTAAATGTAACTTGCATATTACTTAAAATTTAGAATTTTTGCTTTTTATATTTCAGCTTTTCTTGCTTCACTTACAGCTTCTACTTCTGATCTTTTCTGCCTTTGCTGTTTTGCTATTTACTTCTGCTTCTAACTATTTTTCGTCTTTGCTTTTTATCACTTTTTTGCCTTTTCACTTCTGCCTTTTGCCTTAACTAGTATTTTCTCTCCATCGGCTCGAAGCGTGTTTTCACCACCGGCTTGTAATCTATCTTCAATTCGCCGGAATCAGCTTTGGTTATGAATGTATGTTTCATCCACTGGGCATCATCCCTGTTCGGGAAATCTTCCCGCGTATGCGCGCCGCGTGATTCCTGTCTGTTCAAGGCGCTCTCGTTGATGCTCTCTGCAATATCTATCAGATTGCCAAGCTCAATAGCCTCCATCAGGTCTGTATTGAACACTTTGCTCTTATCCTGCACGGTGATATTCTGGTAACGCTGGCGGAGCTGCTTCAAAATTTCTTTGTTCTCTGCCAGGTCTTTTTCATTCCTGAATATACCGCATTTATCCATCATATTCTGCTGCAGATCTTTCCTGATATTAGAGATATTCTCTCCGCCGGAAAGGTTAAGCAGCGAATCGATCTGCTGGCGTGTTCTTTCAGTCGGGTCACCGGTAAATTCGGTGTACTCAGCAGTTTTTAAGAACTGCGAGATTTTTTTGCCGCCTCTTCTGCCGAACACAACTATATCAAGCAGTGAGTTTGTGCCAAGTCTGTTGCCGCCGTGTACCGAGACACATGCGCACTCGCCTGCTGCATAAAATCCGTTTACTTTTGTACCCTTGTTATCCGAAAATACTTCTGTATCGTAATTGGTTGGTATTCCGCCCATCGCGTAATGCGCTGTGGGTTGGATGGGTACACATTCCTTTGTCGGCTCAACTCCGAGGTATGTCCTTGCGAAGCCTGTAATTTCAGGTATCTTCTCATCGATAACTTTTTTGCCAAGGTGAGTGAGATCAAGATTAATATAATAAGTGCCATCGCTGCCAAGAATTCCGCGGCCTGCGCGAATCTCTGAAATGATCGCGCGCGAAACCATATCTCTTGGTGCAAGATCTTTCACGGTCGGAGCATAAACTTCCATGAATCTTTCATTGGCGTTATTCCTTAATATACCGCCTTCGCCCCTTGCTGCCTCAGATACCAGTATTCCAAGCCTCCACAAACCGGTGGGGTGGAACTGGTAGAACTCCATATCTTCAAGCGGGAGCCCTGCTTTGTAAACCAATGCGCATCCATCGCCTGTACCTACATGCGCGTTGGAGGTTATCCTGAACGCCCTGCCGTAGCCGCCGGTCGCGAACATCACAGCCTTTGCGTGGAATACATGAATTTCCGATGTCGCCATATCAATTGCGGTAACACCTTTGCAGATGCCGTCTTCAATGATAAGATCCGTGAGGAAATACTCGGAATAAAAATTTACATTATTTTTTACGCAGTTCTCATAAAGTGTCTGCAGCATTACATGGCCGGTTCTATCAGCGGAGTAACACGCCCTGTTCACAGGTATCCTTTTTGAATTCGGGTCATTTGGATTTTCCAGCTTTGTATGACCGCCGAATTTGCGCTGTGCAATTTTGCCTTCCTTTGTCCGTGAAAAAGGCATACCCATATGCTCAAGCTCGATGATAGCTCTTGGTGCATCCTGGCACATAATTTCGATCGCGTCCTGGTCACCCAGGTAATCAGAACCCTTTACGGTATCAAAGGCATGGTCAAGCCATGAATCATCTTCTTCATTGGATAGCGCGGCGCAAACACCGCCCTGTGCAGTACCCGTATGTGAACGGGTAGGGAACACTTTTGAAATTACTGCGCAGGTGTGATCTTTAGGTACTTCAACCGCTGCGCGAAGTCCGGCACCGCCGGCTCCAACTATAACTACATCAAATTTATGTATCATTGCATTCTTATTGAATAGAATAGGAATATTAAAATTTTAGTCCCTGATCGCTTTGAGCAGGTCAGCTTTTTTCTTGTTGTCTTCGGATGTATATGTGTAGATGCTTTTCAGATCCATGTAATAAAGCATGGCATCAGTCTTTTTGCGTTCTTTAACGGCTATCATGCCGAGGTAATAGGGGATATCAAGATAGTATGTTGAGCCGTACAGTACCATCTCGTTATCGTATGCCTTCTCGAAATATTCTTTGGCGGTTCGGTAATCCTGGTACTTGTTATAATACAATGCGCCTATCTGTATATACGCCTGTGTATATGACGGGTCTTTTTTCAGTATCCTTTTATACTCTTTGATAGCTTTCGAGTTCTTATCCATCTTCTCGTAGATATTGCCTATCTGGTAACGCAGGTAAATATCCGAGGTATCTTTTGCGCTCATCTTTTCGTAGAACATCAGCGCCTTCTTGTACTCTTTGCTTGTTGTGTATGCGCTTGCCAGGCTTGATGACAGCAGGCTCTGCAGGCTATCGCTCTGGAACCGTACCTTAATTGTATCGTACAGATTTTCAGCTTTGTTAAAATTTTCGCAGTAAACGTAAAGATCCATCATATCACGGTAAACCTCAAATGAATCAGGCGCAATTGCCATACACTTGTAGTAAAATGTTTCAGCCTTGTTGAAGTTCATCCTCGCAATGGAATCCTGTTTAACTACGAATGTATCCAGTACCTTCATTGTATCTTTCTGCTTAACATATATCCAGTTGTACGTTGCCTCAGTTTTAAAATTACCGGCAAGCCTGAGGTTCGAAAAATACAGACTTTCCTGGCGTTTTTTCTTCGCCTCTTCGTTGTTATCGATATTGGCAAGATCGACCGAGTTCATGAAATATACAAAGCTGTTAATCGCGATCGCGAAATTAAGGTTGCCGTAGCCGGAGTAAGTGTAAGTTGTGATACCTATTACTTCGCCCCTGCGGTTGAATAGCGCGCCGCCGGAGTTGCCGGGCGATATTGCAGCAGTTATCTGTATAACTTTTTCAAAATTCTTTTCTATTGGCACGTATGTAACCGGATCGTTAAACGATACCTTTTCATTATCGCGGATACCGGCAATAATGCCCTGCGATATGGTGTACTCGTAACCTAGCGGACTCCCGATAGCGAACACTTCCTGACCAACCTTAAGCGCATCTGAATTCGCGAATTTTATTGTGGGGAACTTTGTGCCGTTGGCGTTCCTAATCCTAAGGATAGCCATATCGTTCTTTTCATCAATGATCAATAGCTCCGCATCGTAGAATGTGCCGTCGCTGGTTTTAACCAGCAGGCTATCGATGCCATCCACAACGTGGTAGTTTGTACCTATCAGGCCGTCTTCGCTGAAAATGAATCCGCTTCCGTTGAGCAGGGTGGTATCAATTGTTGTGAATGAATAGTATGAATAATAGTTATCGGTGTGATACCAGATCGAGATAAGCCCGGGCTTGTTCATTTCTATGATCTGCTCAGCGTTGAAAAATGCAGTATCAGAAAGAACCCTGTTTATCTTCGGCTCTAAAGGCTTATCCTGCGAATAAACTGCCGCAGCGCTGAGAAACAAACAAACGAGAAGCGAAAAGTATTTTATCAAGTTAATTAGTTTATGAGTTAATATGTATTCTTGTATGTTTAACGCGGATTCTCCCGTCCGGTTCCTGCTTTGGTAAAAAACTGTCTGTACTGCTATTGTATACCCTCACCCCCAACCCCTCTCCCCGAGGGAGAGGGGAGTCAGAACCCCAAAACTATCGGTACTTTCTCCCCCTCTCCTTTTAGGAGAGGGGGACGGGGGGTGAGGTCAAAACTATTTGCTATTTGATGAAGCTATTTGTTATTTGAACGAAGCTATTTTCCCTTCCAAACGGGTTTGCGTTTTTCAACGAAGGCGCTCATACCTTCCTTCATATCATCGCTTGCGAAGAGCAGGTAAAACGCTTTGCGCTCGTATTCTAAACCGCCTTCGATGGTTGTATCGAAAGCCTTCAGGATGGCGTCTTTAGCCATTTGCAGTGCGATAGGCGGCATAGAAGCGATCTCCTTTGCAAGCGCCTGCGCTTCTTCGAGGAATACTTCATCATCAACCACGCGGCTAACCAAACCCGCTTCGAACATTTCGCGGGCGGAGTACATTCTGCCGGTAAGCACCATTTCCATAGCGCGTGCTTTGCCGATAGCGCGGGTTAAGCGCTGCGTGCCGCCGGCTCCGGGGATAACCCCAAGCTTAATTTCTGGCTGGCCGAACTTTGTGCACTCCGCGGCAACTATCATATCGCATGCCATCGAGAGCTCGCATCCGCCGCCGAGCACGAATCCGCTGGTTGCTGCGATTATAGGCTTTTTGATCTTGCGTATCTTATCCCACACCGCGAACTGGTCGCGGATGTGCATATCAATTGCCGACTGCGTCGCCATTTCCTTGATATCAGCCCCGGCCGCAAATGCCTTGGCGCTGCCGGTTATAATGATACAGCCGATAGCGCTATCTTTATCGAATGAGCCGAGGGCATCCAAAAGCTCGCCCATTAGCTCGATATTCAGCGCGTTCAGCACATCGGGACGGTTAAGCTGCACCTGCCCAACATGTAATCCTTTCGGATTTTCAAGCTTTGTGACCAGTATGTTTTTGTAGTCCATTTTTTTACTATCTATCCCCGCGGGGAGGCGGGGAGCTCCGGTTTCAGGAAATGCCATTTAGCCGGGAAAATCTATGAATTTTGCTTATTTAAAGCACAAAAATAGGGATTTTGGGGGATAATT
>JACSRQ010000115.1 GCA_014879675.1 Ignavibacteria bacterium | reverse complement strand
AACCCCCGATCATATCAAGGCGATTGCCGAAATGGCGAAGAAGTATAAGCCGCGTACGGTTGGTGATGCTGCAGCAGTTGCTCAAAACTAAACAATACTTTTATATTTCATAGTATCGCATCAGATTATTCAATAGTTAGGTTGTATATACAAGGTAGTAGTTTTAATAATGTACCATGTTTCATAAAATTAATGAACATAAAAATCACTAAAGAGTAGACAGTTGAATTGTAGCAGAATCTAAATTAAAGTTGATACTTTCTATTGAACTTACATAATGTAAATTATCCGCATCAAAACTAACCACTTTCCATAATATATTTGTGTAGCTGGAGGGCAATTGGATTTCTAGGCACTTTAACCCGGAACCGAGATTCACATAATGGCGGTAATTCAATTTGCAATATTCCTGAATTGGAACGAAATCATAAAAGTCTAGTACACCCCCATGTACTCTCGCACAATTAAATATTCTCGCATATGCCATTCCGCCGCCATTGGCTTCGTTTAGGGGATAAAGTTTTCCTATCGGCCTGCCAGTATTTAGATTATACCCATACTGTTTCAGCTCAAGCTCTCTGAAATCAATACCGCGGACTACCGTCTTTTCCGTAATGTTATTTTCATTAATGTAGCTCAGCAGTCTGCCGCCCAATGTTAATGCGCAGGTTGGATAAAGCGTAACGCCGTCACCGTGATCTGTATCACTGCCGTATTGTGCGGCATTGCTGAAAAATATCCCGTCAGAATACTCCGCCTCGTTTAAGCTGAAGCTGCGGTACTTCAGATACAGCCATTCCAGTTTGGGCGGTGTTATTATTTCCTTATGCTCTATCACTTCAAGCTGCAGTGGAGTCTCCGCAGCAAGATCTGCCAGGAAAAAAATATTGAAGATGATCTCAGGCTCGCTCATCTCTTCAGTCCCCGGATTCACATACATTTCAAAATTGAATCCCAGCCCTTTAGCAAGCTCTTTGAAAGTTTCCCAGCGGCTGATACTTTCCTGCCCCGTAATGAAATTCCGGTAATCACCAAGCGCGTAGCACCACTGTATATTACTGTAAAGCTCTCTTAGCCTTTCAACATATTTCTTAACGGGGGTTCTTACAGTTACTATTCCGCCCGTTAAGCCTTCAAAATGACGCTGCATGTAACTTTCAAAAGTTAATTGCTCACCATTTACAAATTGAATCGTAGAGTTAGCCACGGCATCACAGCGTCGGCTCCACTCAATCAGAATATCCTTACAGGTCAAAGTTATATCATACCTGTTCTGATTATAGGTATAATCTGCCGATAGCTGTGATTGCTTTGCAATTCCTGAGAAGCTGCTCCCGCCTGGCTTCAGTATTACGAGATAATAAAAGTCACCTTCATCACCAAGGAAAAAATCCCTGATGCTAAGTCCGCGCAGCTGCGAAGTTCCCTGCTGAAGCAATGATATCTTTATATCAAAATCACCGCTTCGGAAGCTGCCCGGATCCAGTTGATCCTCAGTTTCATACCTGAAAACTGGCAATCCATCCACCGGCAGTGTATTGAGTACCAGTTTATCAACAAGCTTCCTGCTTTGGAAATAATTATTCCCTGTGTATTTGTTTATATATACAGGCATTACAGGTCTATCCCTCCCCGTGCAGATCTTGTCCGCACTTCCACATCAAATGCCCGTTGGAAAGTTACCGGATTCTTAATGATAATCTGGTTTATGATTCCGCCGCCCGCTGATGATCCGGCTGTTTGTTCTCTGCTGCTTCTGAATACTGCATCTACAGAAGGGTTGTTTAAGCTGCGCGGCGATGTCAATCCGCCCAGGCCGCCAAGCACTGTGCCGAGTATTGTCCCGGCCGGACCGCCGAGTATAGTGCCGATAATCCCGCCGAATATTCCCGCAATTCCGCCTGCTGAACTGCCTCCCTGCAATGAATTTATCAGCTCAGCAAACAGCTTCAAAAGTGCTGCAAGGCCGCCATCGATTGTATTCATGTTTGCAAGCATCTTTGTTGTGAAGGCTGACATTGCTTCGAAGTTTTCGAGCATCAAGGATGTATTGTTCACTCCATTGGAAGTGAGCCCGCTCTCTGCTTCTGATAATGAGCGTGCCAGGCTTGAAAGCTCCGTTAGAATACCCTGTTCTTTTAGTTTATTATTTGAAGTGTACATTATTATCTTGTAAGATTATTTTACAGATTCTCAGTGCTGTGTAGCTCTAAATAATACTTCTGCTTTCTATGCTCAAGCTGCTCAAACAGTATTGCGGTCATAAAATCGAACTGTGTCAGTTTGGCAGCCTCGCCGGGTGATTTTCCATACAGCTTCGCGAGGAAATGTATCATGTAGCAGTAAACCATTTCTTCCGGCACTTTAAGCTCTTCGGGCAGCGGCATGGCAGATTCATGTGAAGAGTGAAACATTTCAGAAAGCCGGTTTATTTCTTCATGATGCCTAAAGTAAGAGAAAAAAAATCTGTTACCGCATCCTTAACAAATGCAATGCTCCCCGCATTATCAAGCAGGGCTGCTGCCTGCTCCGGTGTTATTGGTTTACCTTCAGCCCTCTCCAGTATTTCGGGCAATATTTCGCGCAGCAGTTCTTTATCAGTAATAAGGGAGTACATCGCAAGCGCTTCCATATCACTATAATACTTCTGCAGAGTCCTCAATTTAGTATCTGATTCCAGGGCAGCTTTTGTTTCTTCAAGCTTTGCCGCCAGTTTTGTTCTCTGTGCACTATCGGATGATCCTGCCCCGTTGAGCTGTTCCAGTGCCTCTGTTAGATCGCTGATCTCCTTCTGCTTTGCTTCCAGCTCTGTTGTATCTATTCCGCACGTAAGCTCGAAGTGCTGCTGCCTGTATTTTTTAAAGAGGGGTACCGCATAGTGCATCACGCCTAAGGTAAGCTCTTTCAGCCTGTATCCGGCACTGCCGGCTTTGTATATATTGTTATTTGTCATCATCTATTTAATTTGATATTCGCGATTCACTTCTGCTTAAACCAGGTCAGTTTCAATTATCACATGTTCCTGGCCGGCGGGGATAGAAACTGGACCCTCTGTATGGATCACAATTCCAAGCGCATTTTCTATTGCTGTCAGATTTTCCGAAGAGAAAAACACTTCGCTATCCTTAACAACAGCAAATGATTCATACTTCATTGCGCTTGTTCCGCCCGGTGTTTTGAAATGCATTTGCGGCGTCACATCGGCTATCCGGAATATTTCCTGGTGCCTGCCGCCTTTAATGCCTTCGTATTTTATTTCAAGATGTATCTTCTCCCTTACACCGAATGCCAGGTAATCAGCGATCGTTTTGGATGTTTCCATCAATACACCGGCAGTTTTACCTTCATAGGTTTCTTCCTGGCTGTATGTTTTCCCGTCTTCGGCTTTGAACTTCTCTATCTTTGTATCTATATCAACCTGTGATTCAAACAGCAGGCCGCAATCAAGCGCGTTAACGCCGTTTGCAATTCCATGCGGTATCGCGAGATTCTCATCAAGCTCAACCAAAATGAGCCTGTTCCCGCCTTTATCTCTTAATGCTCTTGACATATTTTTATTTGTTTGAACTTTGTTAGTAATATTTAGAGTGATGAATTCTTTTGCTGCCCGTTATAGAATTGCAGCGCGCAGCTTAAGCTCAATAACAGGCTGAAGAAATTCTCCTGCCCCTGTGCTCCTATCCAGCATGCTGAGGCTTAAACAGTTCAGGTCATATATCGCAACACCGTCTGCGCTGAAAGGGAGTCCCGAAATTTTGTCATCTGTCAGTATTCCCGCCAGTCTGCTTAAATAGTTATCTATGATAGTCCTATAATACTCCTCAGGCTGTTTGTATAGCCGGAATGTAAATTTTATGGCTGCTGAAATTGTATAAACTTCCGCCTCAATTGTACTCCTCTCTGCTGAATTCAATACAAGGGTGTAATGCCTGTCCTTCAATCCGGAAGGGAGTGAATTTATATCACGTGTCAGGGTTGACCTTCGGAGCTTTTCATCCTGCCTGAGCGGCTGGTTAAAATCTGCTATCTTTGCTTCTATCCAGTTATTTACAACCGAGTATATCATTTCCGCGTAAGTTTATTTTAACATTTTTATACTGCCGGATTTTGTAAATTCGTTCTCCTGAGCCTCACCGTCATTGCTGCTATCTGTAAATATTCTTATCCTTTCAGCAAGCTCTTCATACTCTCTTCTGAAATATTTCATTTTCAAAAAGTACATGTCATTTTCATCGGAGTATTTATCAAGCATTATCAGCTCAAGCCATTTGTAAATTACAAGCTTCTCGATTCCTGTTTCAATAAGGTACATAACAAAATCTATAGCTCCTAAATCTACATTTGTAACAACGCGATAGTAAGTGTACAATGCGGGTAAGATCCCTGTTTGCTCTGAATCTGAATCGATGCTGAGTATCTGAACGCCCTGCCAGTTTTCTCTATCGTAAGAGCCTTCAATCCGTATTGATGCAATTGTTCCGGGAGAGAACTGTACCGGCTTGAACACCCACCTTGACCTTTGAATAAGCTCATCTTTTGGTGCTTCAGATATTTCTTTATCCTCGATCAGTACGCCGCTTTTGCGCAGCGTGAAACGCGGCATGATTGCCTTCATACTATGGCCGCGATCCTTAAGCATTTGAGTAACATGCTCAATTGCGCGCTCTTTCTGTGCTTGGTAATCTTCCTGTCCGCTCCAGAGCATCTTTGAAAGCTCTGGAATGTAAGCTTTGATATCGCTTTCTGTTATGTATGTTTCCAGTGGCATAATTTTGTTGTTTAACGTGTGTTATTTTTTCGAAATTGAAAAGAACTGTTTCCTGAAATCATTTCGCTGCTTTTCATTGAGCAGGATTACACCTGCTGTAACAAGCTGGAATAGCTGCGCCCCGTTGATCCCTTCCATCTTTCCTGAAGCGGTTCTTTCACCGTTTATCAGCACATAGCCGGGTTCTTTTAAGACATTGATGAGTTCGTTAAACGGATTGAAACCTTCGCCGTAAACATCCGGAACAACCATTATATTATCATCGCCTATCTTTGCGCTGTAGCCAAGCTGCGAGCTTAATATTGCCGGATTCACTTCGTAAACTTCTTTTGTTGGGGTATTCTGTTTTTCCATTTTTATCAGTTTGGATATTTTATAAAACTGTTTGATCATCCCGCTAATTTTCCGGGAAGTTCTGCTTCTTGCCTCCCTGCATTAACAGGGAGGCAGCAGCAGGTGCATAAGGGTACATATTTCATGTAAGGATTGTTTTTTTCTGAATAGTTTGATCGTTTTAAGCTCGGCAACCCTAATAAGCTTATCGGGTGCGACCTTGTTCCAGTTACTGCCGGTTGCAAGCTGTGCAAGGGTTGGATTTTCGGGAGCGGCATCTTCCCATGCAACTCCCGGAGTGTGTACCATACACGATACCCTTGTGATAATCTCATCGGTACCGCCGGCTGCTTTTGCATCCCTTGTCAGCTCCAGGTTAATGCCGCCGGTCTTAACAACATTTCTGCTGCTCATTGTGCTTCCTGGCCTTTCCCTGAGCTTGTAAACCATCGAGCCTCTTCCGCCAAGGAATGATGAGTAAACATCTGCGGTTGCGGTCAGGTCATCATCTGCAAAAGGCATCAGTCCAAGTATTTGCCCTGGGCTGCCTGTTACAAATGTTGAGCTGCCTACCGGGCCAGAAGAAAATGTTATAAGGTTGTTAGTTACCGCATCGGCGTGTACTTTTGAGTGCATAAGGATCAGGTTCAGCATCCTGTGCCAATCGCCAAGTTTGTACTTAGCTGCAAGTACACCTGCGTTGCTTATGACTGCGCCTGCGTATGTGTTGCCGGTTGAGTGGCTCGAAGCAAGCTCTGCGGCAAAGATACCTTTCAGCACGTTGACGGCTCTTTTCTGCAGTGCGTATGCCCAGTACTCACCAATATGTACCGCAATTTCTTCGATCATATCGCTGCCTCTGCCGGCTACGGTGTTGATAAGCTCCTGCGCACCCCAGCCTTTTTCCAGCTCCATCCATGCGAAGCGGTCTTTGTATTGCGAAAGCTTGTTTATCGGTGTTGTGGATGATGTGGTGATCTGGTCAGGGTCAGATGTATCAACATTCCACTGCGGCAGGTTGCCGAATTTTCCTGTCTGTGCCGGATCGATTATATCATCCGGTGCTTCGGTCATAAATCCCGAGCCGAAAAAGCTGAGCGCTTTTGTAAATGTTCCCCTGAGGGTTGCCTTGAAGGTTTCGCTTTGGAATTTCCCGGCAAGGTCGTCTAAAGTTAATGATGGCATAGATTAATTTGTTTAAAGGTTATTGAATGTGTTTAAGGTAATTAAAAGTGTTTTAGGTTATTGAAAGTGTTCTAGGTTATAGATGTTTAGTGTTGATTATGATGTTTAAGGCTTTTAAAAATGTCTAAGGTTTATATAATGTTTAAAAAGTTTTATGATCTGTAAAGCGGTGAAAGTTTTGATTAAGTGACTGGCACTGTATTACGGCCTGGTTCCGAATTTTTCCTTATAAAGCTTCTTCCATAAAGCAGGGCGCTTAACCCGGAGATCTTCTTTTTCATCATAACTCATGTCATCCCACTTCGCTCCAGGATTATCCCTGCTGCCGGTTCCCGGCCTGGATGTATCAGTTGCAGCCGGAAGTTTTGATTCGTTGAGCTTAACATATTTTGCCAACCCTTCAAGTGAGGGGATAAGTGCTGCTATCTTCCGGTGTTCCTCATTCAGCTTTTCCAGGTATTCATTTTTTACGCTCGTTTCCAGGTCGGCAAAGCTGCTTTCGGCGGATTCCTTTTCCTTCTTCAATATTTCTTTATCTTCTTCGAGCTGTTTGATCTTTGATCTCATTTCCTCATCAGCGATTTTCTTCTCCGCTTCTGCTTCTTTAAGCTTGTTTGAACTCTCAAGCAGTGCTTTATGCTCCTCCAGGCTTATTGTTATGACACCTGCTGAACCTCCGCCGCCGCCTTCGCCCGGTTCATCTGCATTGAAGCTAATGTAAAACTTCTCTTTTCTCATCCCGTATATATTTTTGATTTGTAAAAGTTTACTGTTTATTTATTGATACCTGTTTTTTCCTTTCACAACAAAGTTTTAACTTTTCTATTGCTTCGGCTTCGCTCAGTTCTAGCTCTTCCATAGTTACATCCACTTCATCTTTGAATCCATACCTCAGCGCCATATCATACCTCTTGATCTTATCATCCATGCTTTCTGATATTTTTGAATCACAGAACCTGATCGAAAATTCGGGAGCGTCCGGCAGTTTTTTTGTGGGATTGTAACAGTTCCATACCATAACCACTACATTCAGTAGATTCACCATGAAATGATACAAAGTACTTTTGTATTCCTCTCTTTTTTCGAACAGTTCAAGCTCATCAATTGTTTTGGCTGCGCCTGATTCTGCCTTCAGCTCGGTCGATGCACTTGCGCCGTTCAATCCTTCGCTGCCCAATACCAGCCTGTTATGCCAGTCAATGTTCTCGCGGACTGCGCTGTAATCTGCATTAGCCGTGATGCTCTGTATTGCAGGGGTTTTGTCTTCTTCCTTTACATTGTTTATCTGCTTGAAGTCGCCTGCGCGGAAAGTTTCATCCTTTGTAAAGTTGGTATTTATCCCGAAGTATATCTGGTGCAGTGTTTTAAGCTCTGTTTCGTTAAGATCGGTTAACCTGATATCCAGGTTTTTCTGATGAAGGAAGATGTTCCAGTTGGGCTCGCCGAAATAATCATCGCCTTCATCAATTCTCAGTACCGCAAAAGGCAGGGGAGAGGCTAGCGAATTCTGCCCCGCAAATGGATTTTCCATATTCTGATTTCCTGTTGCAGGAATTTTGCGGCCATCTTTTAACAGGTAATGCTCGCTTCTGTTCCAGTATGACCAGAATATTTCGCCATCGCTATCTGCCTTGCGAACTGCTATGGTCGTCTTCTGAAGATAATCGTTGCCAGTTTCAACCACATAGTTGTTCGGCGTTAATACATCTATTCTTAACTTGCTGCTATCAGGCATCCATACAACCTGTACATCCACAGTGTTGAAGTAAACCGCCTTGCAGAATGCTTCCTTAACCTTGCGGATAAACTGACAATCAGTTAAAATACGGTGAAGGTTTTCCTGCAGGTCTGTATCGCCTTTGATCGAGATCACAGGGTCTTTAGTGAATATTCCGCTGGTTATCCGGCTGACTATCTTTTTGATTACATTCACATGCCTGAACCTTAGGTCTTTTAATGTCTCCGCTGAAAATGGATTATTTAATGTTGCCTCGCGCAGGTAACCGCATATACTTTCGTAATCATTGTTGTAGAATGCCGCAAACTCTTCGTGCAGATTCAGTCTCGCAGCTTCGCTGCGGCAAAGGGTATTTACAAACGCCCTGTTAAGTTCATCAAAAATATTTCCTTTTAATAACATTTGTTTTTCGGTTTAAAGGTTAAAGCTGCTTTTAAATGTTAAGTATGAGTAGAATGCTTCTTGCTTAGTTAACTCTGCTCAAATTGTTCTGAAGCTTTGAACGATCTGTTTGCTTCTAATCGGGTATTCATACTCGTTGTAGTAATCAACTGCCCGGCAGCAGTGCGTTCTTAATGGATCGCGTTCATCAAGCTCCCTGCCGTTCTCTTTCCAGGAACAATACTCCCAATCTTTAATAAGCTCCCTGCAGTTTTCCGGATCCACATATTGCCTGAACTCGCCGTTTGTATTGCAAAGCTGACCGTTGGTAGCCGCAATGGAATCTCTTATTGACCTGCACGGCCGGTAACGGAACTCAGCACATGTGCGGTTGTTAAAGTAGTTCTTTATGATATCCCAATCGCTTTTGCTGGCATTTGATGTGTATTTATTTCCGGCGTAGTCACCGTAAAAGCAAACTTTGGCTGGATATGCGGATGAAAGTTTCATGAAATAATCTTCATCCAGTATCCGGCACATGGCTGCGGTATTTGTGAATTGGAATGAGAGTGATTTAAACCAGTATGTGATCTCATTATTGCCATTGCTTATACGCTGGCCAACAACCCAGCTCATTGGTTTTTCCTGGGCGTTAAAATCACAAGCAACTATAAAAGGCACGCCCGGAATAACACTGATGCGTTTGTTGTTCTTTTCAGTGTAAGCATAATACGGCCTCTGTGACGCGGTTTCAAAAGATGCCTTGTACTCCCTTTCGTAATCGCTTTTTGCCAGATTTGCCTTTGCTTCCTCGATCTGTTCAGGTTCCAGAATGTCTTCGCTCGTCCAGTGATATGACTGCCAGCCTTTTGTTGACTGTTTACCTTTTAGAAAATCATCATAAAAGTGGTTCTTTCCCATCGGCCTGCCTTCCTTAATACACCAGCCTCTTGTATCGTTGATCATCGGCTCTATTGATTCGTTGTAAACCCCCGGTTCGCAATCCTGGTACTCTGAGATCACAATGCCATGCAGTAATTGCCCTTGTACACGCCTGAACTCGTGCAGGCCAACAACTCTGATGATGCAGTCATTTTTATATTCAATTGTCATTTCAGTTTCATTTTTTCTTCTTACATGCCAGGGTGGAGATAGTTTTTTCAGATCATTCCAGAAGATAGCTTTCGCCTGCATCATAGTGGGTGCTCCTGCAAAGTATATTTTTCCGGCGTTTTCATCATTCATCGCAACGTTTAGCAGGTGTCTTTTAGCGAATCTCTCGGTCTTAAATGACCTTCTTCCTGCCGCAATTATATAGTTGCGGTATTTTTTAGACTTCAGTTCATTAAACAGCTTATGCTGAACAGGGTGCTTCTTTGCTTTTGTATTTATCCTGAACCATCTTTTTGTCAGTACGGGATCTTTTTTTTCCTTCAATCATTTTTTGTAAATCTTAAGAGTTCTCGTCAATTTCTGCTGATGCTATCTTCCTGAGCCGTGCGAGTTCCTGCTGATCCAGCTCGCCTCCGCCTGTTGGATTCTTGCTCCATCTTTCACTCCGGCGGTTTATAAGCCAGGAGTTGCAGCTTGATGTATCGGGCGGCAGAAACTTTTTTACAAACCGCACCTCTTTAAGCTTCATATTCAGTCCCGCTTCAATCATTTGACGGATCTCACTTTTTATATCCGCTTCATTTCCGCAAATTGTTTCACTGTGTATCAACAATTCTTGTGATGCATCGGCAGAATTTGTGTCTTTAGTCCCTGCTGCATCATTATCACCGGGATCTTTTTCAGCAGAAGGGATGTAAACGAAGATAACTTCTGTTGTCTGATATCCGCAGGCCCTGTTGTGAAAAGCAGCTTCTGCTTCAAACTGTGCTTCAAGCTCTGCTTTTTTATAATCTCTTCCAAAATCTGGATCCAGCCCCTTGATTTTTCTCAAGTCTGCAGTTGATATCTTGGCAAGCAGGGCAGTATCCGATTCGCTGAATCCGAATTTTGCTATTTTCAATATTTTAAGTTTCAGTTCTTCCGGAAAATCTGTTTTAGGTGTTCTTTTTGGCAAAGCTACTTCCTTCCCTGTTCTTTTTTCTGCATTTAAGGTGCACCAGCTGCGGCCTGACCACAAACCTCTCTTTTTTGTTTGTATGTCTTTTGCATTCTTCTTTCAGAAGGCTGAGCAGATACCTGTTCCCTGAAGCAAGCAGTACAAGCTCATTTTTTCTTCCTTCATTTTTGACCAGTTCAAATTGTCTGTTTGCTGTTTGCATATATAACGGGTTTAAAGAGCGGATACCGGGTGTTTATCTTGAAAATATGTCCTTGGCTGCTGCAAGAGACGGTGGTGCTTTTATCCGCTGTGTTTATTTGAAACTTTAATCAGTATATTTGTCTTGTAGTATCATACAACTCTGCAAAGATATATGCTGTTGTCATATATGTCAATGGCAATATATGGTATATGCATATTTATTTTTATAAATTATTGTTTAATAAGAGGTGAGTATGTCTGTAAAATCACAAAAAGACCGTGCCTTAACAAATAAGATCAATGAGCGGCTGTTTCCTATGCTTGCGGCAAAGGGTATCTCTTCAATTTATGCACTTTCAAAAAGTATAAATGAAAATGCCGGCTCAATCAGTAAGATAAAACGCGGGATGAGCGATTGGACTATTGATCAGCTGGATAAGATCAAAAATATTCACGGGATATCTATTGATCTTATCTTCGGTGCTGAATCAAAAGGGAAGACTGAGTTTGATATGAAAGGCGTTAAGCTGCGCAAAGTGCCTGTGCTGGGTTATGCTGAGTGCGGCTATCCTGCGGTAACCTGGCTTGACTCCGCTTCAAAGGTTATGGATCTTACGGATGCAGCTATGCTGGTTAATCCGTTTGTATTGATAGCCAAGGGTGATTCAATGCGGCCTTATATCAATCCGGGCGATAAGCTCCTATGCTCTGAGCATATTGAGAAGGTTAAAGACAACACTGCAGTAGTCGCTGTATTTAAATCAATGCCTGATACAATTGAAGCTAATGCCAAGCTGATCTCATGGGACAGGAAAAATAAGCTGATAACGCTTTACAGCATCAATACAAAATATCCGCCCACGAACCACTTAGAAGATGAATTTGTTAAGATCTACAAGGTTAACCGTATCATTAGGGATGTTAAATAAATATTTTTTTTCATGATCTTAAATAACAGGTTCGTACTTCCGGCAAAGATGATTTTACTGGCAGCCATTTTTTTATATTGCGGAAAGTCTGCTTCTCAAACTTTGTTTGGTATCGATATTTCTGATCCGTACAATACAAAAGGATACCAATATAATAATTCCCTTGATGCTGCGGGAACTGAAGTGTACGTTAAAAATGATCCGGGAATGTTCGATCGTGTTCTTCTCAACAAAGGACTTGGTTATGTTTGCACAATTGATCATCCAACAGCAAACAGATTTGTTGCGGTTTATGATTCACTCGTAGCCGCGTATGGATACGAAAATGAGAACAAAGATGAGATACCTGCGGATGCCACGGGTGAAATCATGGAACTTTGTTTGATGGTATCAGATGGCAAAGCGAGGATTGTCAGGTTTTGGTATGAGCGCAGGTTCAATATTAAGCTCGATTTTGGGCAAAAAGACCTTGAAGTGTTTATATCGTTTTTTTGAAGTATTGACCATTTTTTTGGTGGTTTACCCAAAAAAACTAACTTTTTGATTCCAAAATGGCTTTTATTTCTTGTTTATACCTTATATTATTGATTAATTAAAATACGTAAAAATGTATTATTTTCTTGTGATGATACGTAGATAATAAATACATAATTTCACTATGAAACCCCAATTCGAACATCCCGTCTGTGATGAATGCCGCTCAAGGCTTGGAAATGTTTTTTGCAGTTTAACTGTTGCCCAAGTGAACGAAATGGATTCTGAAAAGAATTGCAGCATTTACAAAAAGGGCCAGATAATTTTTAATGAAGGCAACAAGCCTGCCGGTGTATTTTGTGTGAACAAAGGCAAGATTAAAATTTACCAGACTGGTGAAGAAGGCAAGGAGCAGATCCTCAGGCTTGCAAAAGAAGGTGATGTTCTGGGGTACCGTTCGCTCATCAGCGGAGATGTTTATTCAGGTACCGCTGCCGTAATGGAAGATGCAACCGTTTGTTTTATTCCCAAAAGAACCTTTTTTGATTTCCTCCACACTAATTCAGATCTATCTACCCAAATGATGCAGCTGCTTTCACATGACCTCAAAGAGGCGGAAAGCAGACTTACCGGTCTTGCTCAAAAACCGGTGAGAGAAAGAATGGCTGAAGCTATTTTGATGCTCTTGGAATTTTACGGCACTGATAATGAAGGTGCAATCGATGCTTCAATTTCACGCGAAGATATTGCGAATATTGTTGGTACCGCAACTGAAACAACCATCAGGATTTTATCTGATTTCAAGACTGAGAAGCTTATTGAGCTGCTCGGTAAGAAAATTAAAGTAAATAATCACCAGGGACTCATCAAAACTGCACACATCTACGATTAACTAACATTCGTTAACCACACCCTATCATTAGTTCACTAACGCTTGTGAGCTACATGTCATACTATCTAACTACATAAATCATGTTTTTCCATGATTCAAATCATTGTAAAGTGGCTTGCAAAGTCGCTAAATTTGTTATGAAACTCGAAGAAAGTACAATGATGGTGGCAAATACAGGTTTAGAAGAAATAATCAGAAATCACAAGGAACTGACCCAGTTCATTTTCCATAAAGATGACGTCTTGTTCAAGGAAAACGAACACCCCGTTGGCATATACTGCATCGAATCAGGCAGTGTAAAGATATGCAAGGAGGAATCACCGGGTCAGGAGAGAATTTTGCACCTGGCAACAGCCGGGGAGATACTTGGGCTGCACTCAGTAGTGAACGGTCACGTTTATACGAACAGTGCCGCAGCTATCACTGAAACGAGGGTAAGTTTTATAACTGCCAGCGATTTTATGGAACTCATAAACGATAACAATACATATAAGCTGCTTGTTATGAAAAGCCTTTGCTCCAGGATTGACTCAATGGAAGATCATATTGTCAGGATTAGCGAAAAGATGTCTGATGAAAGATTTGCAGATACTCTGCTTGTACTTATCGAAAAGTATGGGCTTGATAAATCAAAAGAACTTCACATAAAACTCTCTATCGATGAGCTTGCTAGCTACACATGCACATCGAAGAGCTATATGAAAAAAATAATTACAGAATTTACACACCGCGGATTGATTACATACTCAGGCGGTACAATAAAAATTCTGAATCTACCGCTTTTAAGAACAACCGCTTTGCTTAGTGCCGGAGCTGCTATCAATTAGTAATACGGTTGTCTATTTTGAGAAGCCTTCTATGCTCCGTAGAAGGCTTTTTTTATTCCCCGCATTATAACTCTTCTCAGAACTATTACTGTTTGAACGGGGTTCTACATACAATAGCATAAAGCAGCAGTACATGCAACGGTAGCCGGTAACAGTACTCTGATCTGAAGAAACATTTTATCATGGAAAACTTATCATCCTTAGACTATCTTTACATGTATACAGAATGTAGCCTTCAGAAAAATACAGTTCAAAACATAACGCATCTCTAAACATTAATTGATGAAAGATAGAAGAGAGTTCACATCCGAAGAGGCCAAATGGGCCGGTGACCAGCTTGGTATTGACTGGAGTAAGGTTGATATTGAGCAATTCAGAATGGGTCTTGAAGTTGAGCTTGAGCATGGCTCTATTGATCCGGTTACTAATGTTACAAATGACGATCTTACGATGACGGCGAAGATCGCTCTTGCCCACTTAAAGGAGATCCCTGACTATTACACCAGGCTGAAAAAAATGGAAAAAGAAGCCGGTTCCTGAAAAGAACGGTAACTTTTTAAATAACAAAAATTCACCAAAATGAAGACAATACTTGTACCAACAGATTTTTCAGAGCCTTCTTTGTACGGGCTCGAGTTTGCAGCAGAGCTTGCGCGAAAAAGCAAAGCATCTGTGCATCTTTTCAACGCAGTGCTGATATCGGGCTATTACTATTCCGGTGATCCGGCTGCAATGGGCGGTACACCTGCCGAGATTATGATGCAGGATTTTGGCGAGGGTTATAAAAAGACTGCGCTTTCCAGGCTTAAGAGCCTTTCAGCAAAAGCTTACTTCAAAGGCATCAAAGTCACTTACTCATGTGAAACGGCACTGAATATTCACAGCTGTATTCTTGATGAAGCAAACAAAGTTAAAGCAGGCATAATCGTAATGGGCTCACGCGGCTCCGGTAATCTGAAA
Organism: Ignavibacteria bacterium; assembly: GCA_014879675.1. Classification (GTDB taxonomy): domain Bacteria; phylum Bacteroidota; class Ignavibacteria; order Tepidaquicellales; family OLB5; genus OLB5. The sequence goes on along the minus strand of JACSRQ010000115.1, from coordinate 2,782 downwards.
ACAATTGTACTCGGCAGTAATGCTGAGCGCGTTGTGAGATTTTCAAACATACCTGTAGTTGTGATCCCTGCAAGCGTGAAAACAGGCGATATGAAAACTATGGTATTTGCTTCTGATTTCAAGAACGAAGCAAATGCAATATTCCCTTTTGTTAAACAGTTCGCGAAGCTTTTCAATTCGGAGCTTCATCTGCTGAAGGTTGTAACTATGGATCAGTTCAGCAGAACCAAAGACGATCAAAAGCTGATGCAGGATTTTAACAAAAAATACGGCGGCAGATTTATAACTACTTTGTATAATGATTATATGAAAGAAGAAGGAATATTGAATTACGCAGCAGAGCAGCATGCGGGAATGATCGCAATTGGTACTCACGGTAAGCGCGGATTAAGCAGGTTCTTTTCAGAAGATGTATCGGAAGGTATTGTCAGGCTTTCCGGTTTGCCAATATTGATCGTCAATTTAAAGAAGTTTACATCAAAAAACGGAATATTCTGAACTTTTTATTAAATTATCAGTCTCAAAAGAACCGCAGCCACAAACTGCGGTTTTTTCATATATGATATATATCATATTCAATCTTGAGGTATGTCATAGGAAAAAGAGGGGTTTAAATGCTATTTTTGAATAGTAATTGAATATGTATTCCTTCAGCTACTGGAAATTATAAGACGGGAGGTCTTAAAATGTCCGTCAAAATTACCGATGATTGTATCAACTGCAGTGCCTGTGAGACTGAGTGTCCCGCCGGAGCAGTGATGGCAAAGCTAAAGGACCCCGGAAACCGCTCGCTTTACATCAACAACATATTTCTGACAAAAAGCTGGGCATCTTATGATCATTACTTTATTAATCCGTACCAGTGCAATAATTGTGAAGGTTACTTCGCCGCGCCAAGATGCAATGTTGTATGTCCGGTTTCCTGCTGCATAACCGAAGAAGATACTGAAACGCACGGAAGCCAAATGGTGAAAATTAAGATCGATCCTGTTTACGTCACCAAAATTAGCTTGAACTGATATGAAAAAAAACGAAGTCTGCAAACATAACGGAAAAGAGCCGGAAACCCACTCCAACTTCTTTGAAGAGGAACTTAAAAGAATGTTCCAGATGGCCGGCGCACTTGATGAACTCTATTGGGATATTGAAAAAGAAGGAATTAATACTCATGTGATCAGGTCAATTAATGAATCAGTTAATGAATATTTCGAACAGCTTTCATGGATGTTCCGGAATGAAGAGGAAATACTTTTCCCGGAGATCGAAAAGCTGATACCTTCACCGGAGATCGTAAACATACTAAGGCAGGAAAATGGTCATATCCTGGTGGTTCTTGAATCAATAAAGAGTATGTTCAATGGCAGCGAAGAGATACGTAAAGAAAAAGATTCGCTCCAGGCCGAAATGATATCACTTGCCGACCTGCTCAAAAGGAATTCACATAAAAAATACGAACTTCTGCTTACCGAAGTTAATAACAAGCTGCCGAAGGAAAAGATAAACGAAATGACAATTAAACTTAAGGAGAGCTTTTTCGCACAGGCTTAACTGATAAATATCACGCCGTTAACCGCGGCCCATAAAATTTCAAAGTAAAATGAAAAGGTTGAATATAAATTTGCCTTACATACTTTGGAGAATCGATTATGAACAGTCTCTGTAGGCAGGGACTGTTTTTTTATTTTTTGTTCTATTAATTAATAATCTACAGGAGGGCATCATGGGAGCAATAATGGCTTTGCAGAGTCTTCCTTCAAGTTTTACTGATGAGTTAAAGATACCCTATAGAAAAAACCTGAAGAAAGGACTTATCTACGCAATAATCCTTCACATCACAATACTTGCCGCGTACGGCGGGGCGTATTATTATTCAAATTATGTGAAAGAACAGGAATCGAAGAACATTCAGCAGCGTATCATAAATGTTTCTATGACGGATCTTGAACCGCCGCCATCTGCGCTGGATGAAGAAGAAATGCCGCCGCCTAAACTGGAGGAGATCACAACCCCAACTAAGGACCTGGAAGCTTTAACGCCGGAACCGGTAGCGAAAGAAAGAGCTGATGTGCAAACAATAAAAACACAGCAGCAGCTTGAAGAGATCAAAACACCGGTCTCTAATGTTGGTGATACCGGCAAGTTTACTTTTTCAGGCCCGGTAAAAATTGAAGAGAAAAAGATCGAAGAAAAGATCACGAAGAAAGAGATCAATATTGAACAAAAGGAAAAAACGGTTTACCAGTCTTTTGAGGTTGAAAAAGCGCCTGAAGTTGTAAACCTGGAACAGGTGAGAGGCTCAATGGTATATCCTCCAATGGCCATAGAAGCACAGATTGAGGGCAAGGTGACCGTTAAAGTGCTTGTTGATGCTGATGGGCATGTTATCAAGGTAGGAAGCATTAGCGGCCCAGAAGTATTCAGGGATGAGGTAAGCTCGAAATCAATGCAGCTCGAGTTCACTCCCGGCCTTCAGAACGGGAAACCTGTTAAAGTATGGGTTTCAGTACCGTTTATTTTCAGGCTAAAATAATGTGGTTTGCCGGATTCCCAGAACCTGAAATCAGCTTGTATAACCGGCTGAATAGATCTTAAATTTCTCCGGAATTGAAAGGAATTTCATATTTTAAAATTGCCGCATATAAATGCGGCAATTTTTGAACCTTTTTTGCCGTTTGGACACAAAAAAAAGCAAGGCAGATTTAACCGCCTCGCTTTTGAATGGCTCAATGCCACCTTCATCCATCCTTACCGAGGAGCAGCCCTCAATAAGTACCGTTACAAA
>JACSRQ010000134.1 GCA_014879675.1 Ignavibacteria bacterium | reverse complement strand
AAATGTGAAGTTGACAATCTTCGACGCACTTGGTAAAGAAGTTGCGGTTATTGTTAATGATAATCTTAATGCAGGAATATATAAAGCAGATTGGGATGCCTCAGTATTCCCAAGCGGCATTTATTTTTATAAACTTGTTACAGAAGATTTTGTTCAAACGAAGAAAATGATATTAATAAAATAAAACATCCAAAATGAAAAATCATTTGTTCTTGTTTTTGTCTGTACTGGCATTCACTGCAAATACATTTACCCAATGGCAGCCTGATTTACGGCTTACAAATAACCCATTTCATTCATATGTATCTTACAACAATGCAAGAAATGTTGCATCATTTGGTGATGATGTACATGTAGTTTGGTGGGATACCCGTGATGGGAACGCTGAAATATTTTACAAACGCTCAACTGATAATGGTACATATTGGGGGGCAGATACGAGGTTGACAAATGATTCAGTTGAATCATATTATGCCACTATTACAGTATCAGGTACAAATGTTCATGTTGCCTGGCAAAACTATCATTTTGGTAATAACTATGAAATATACTATAAACGCTCTACAGATAGGGGAGTGACATGGGAAGCGGATAAGCGGCTTACGAATAATTCAAGTATTTCATACAGTGCGTCAATTGCCGCTGAAGGTACAGTAATTAGTGTACTTTGGCGAGATAATCGAGATGGGAATGAGGAAATATATTACAAACGCTCATCTGACGGTGGTATAAATTTTGGTGCTGATACCCGTTTGACTAATGCAGCGGGATCTTCTGAAGACCCTGCTATTGCGGCCACAGGCACAGTTTTACATTTAGCGTGGTCTGATGCAAGAAATGGTGATATAGAAATATATTATAAACAATCTACTGATCAAGGTATAACATGGGGATCGGATATAAGAATAACGAATAATCCTGGTGGATCATACAAACCCTCGATTTCTGTCTCTGGTTCTCTTGTAGCTTTAGCTTGGTATGACACGAGGGATGCTAATGATGAAATATACTTTAAAAGGTCAACTAATGGTGGTGCTGTCTGGCAACCGGATACACGACTAACAAATAATACTGCCTCTTCAAAATGGCCTTCAGTTTCGGTGTCTGGCTTTGTTGTAAATGTTGTTTGGCAAGATAGTCGCGATGGAAACACAGAAATATACAATAAACGCTCCTTAGATGGGGGTATAGGTTTTGGAGCAGATATCCGGCTGACAAATTCTGCATTTAATTCAGAATTACCTTCTGCTGCCGTTTCGGGAACATTTGTTCATATTGTTTGGCAAGATCAGCGGGATGGAAATCTTGAAGTATATTATAAAAAGGATTCAACCGGAAATATCGTTGGAATGATCAATTTCGACCCTGTGAGTCCCAATGCTTTTTCACTATCTCAAAACTATCCAAACCCATTTAATCCGAGCACTAATATTGAATTTGCACATCCTAAAACGGGGTTTGTAAATTTGATCATTTATGATATGCTCGGCAAGGTTGTTACAACACTTATCAACAAAGAATTGCAGCCCGGAACTTATAGTGTTGATTGGAATGGAAGTAATAATCCAAGTGGTGTGTATTTTTACAAATTGGAGTCGGGTGAATATTCAGAAGTAAAAAAAATGGTTCTTGTAAAATAGGTATATCCTGTTTACTTAAATAACCGAAGGGTCCTGACCAAACAGGACCCTTCTACTTTTATATACTACTAACTGTGGTTTGAATTAGTTGAGGGGCAATACATCTGCGGCATTCCATATCCACAGCCTGGCGTTTTCACCGCCTGCTGCAAGATATCTCCCATCCGGCGAAAATTTTACAGCCATCACATCGCCGCCAAACCCGGAAAGTGTTTTGAGGAGTTTGGAAGTCTTAACATCCCAAATAATTACCGTTTCATCATCACTTGCTGTCGCTAAATACCTGCTATCGGGTGAAAAAGCAGCGCTGTTCACATCATCACTGTGTCCCTTAAGCGTAATTATAGTACCTGCATTCACAATATTCCACAGCTTCACGGTTTCATCTTTGCTTGAGCTGGCAAGGTAAGTGCCGTCAGGTGAAAAAGTTACAGAAAATACCCGTTTGCTGTGTCCTTTATAAGGCGGAACGAACTTTTTGTACTCAAAGCTGTAGATCGGGATATTTTTTCCCATACTGCCGGCGGCTATGTACGTGGCGGCCGGATTGAAATCACAGTTGAAATAATTAAACCTGTATGTTTCAAAAAATTCGCTGCCAAATAACTCGCCGTCGTTATCACTTGCCCTGGTAAGCTTGAGGGTTTTTATTTTCGTGAATTTATCTGTTTCATATATTTCAGCATAATAGCTGATCCTTATGCCTTTACCTTTTTCCTTTTCTGTGGGCTCCTTTACATACGTTACAGCAAGTTGTTTACCGTCACTTGAAAATACTGCATAGTAACAATCGCCCTCAACGCTGAAATTCTTATATATCTCTTTACTATCTGCCTTCATCAGAGTCACATACCCGCTGTACTCGGTAAATACAATTGCATTCAGCGAGGCAGGGGAGTAGTTAAGGCTTGTTATGTTGGTTTTGGTATCAAGGCTGTGTATTGATGCGCCCGATTCTGTATCTCTGAAAACAAGGTTCCCGTTCTCGTCACAGCTGGCGATGGTTTTGGAGTCAGGTGAAAATGCGATTGCATTAACATTTCCTCTGTGCCCCAACAGGCTTCTATGTTCCTGGGAAGAAGAGCTTAAAACCAGCAGAAACAGTATGAGTATTGAAGTAAATCTCATTGTAATAAAGTTGAATTTGTTCACTTAAATTAATAACAAATTCTGCCGAAATAAAGTTTAATAGGGCGTACATCAGGGTTTTGGGCAATAAAAAAGGGCTTACATTTGTAAGCCCCGGTTCATCTGCTAATTAGTAGGGAATACTATCAGCTAAGCTGGTATAGCAGAAAAAGCCTTAATTTAAACTTTATGGTTGATATGAGTATGTATATGTAGTAACGTAATGGTCTTTACCTACATAACAATCAACAATTAACTGGCAATCTTTAGTTTCATCAAATAGTGTTTTGGGAGCGTAGAAAAATCCCTTTTTTACTTCATTGGTGTACTGTTTGTTATCTTTGTTCAGCTTCAGAACTTCAACTGATGATGTTCCCATCGTGAGGTAGCTTGCGCCGACTCTTTCAAAGAATATTTTTACGCCTGTATTTATATTTGCTGTGGTGCTGTAATCTACATTTGTATAAACTACTTCAAGATTCAGGTAACTTCCCGGCTGCATTGTTTTCGGGGGATCCTGCCATTTGAATGATGAAACAACTGTGTGCTCTATCGTAAGTACATCTTTCCATGAACAAAGCCCTGTTAACTCTGCTCCAACTGTATTCCACTTTGTTACATTTACACCGTTGTACGCTTTTGATTCAACTCCTGTTAAAACCCAATTTCCGCCCTGAAGCTCAGTAAGTACAGTACTTGTTCCGCTTGAACCGGGGTCATTGGTCACATCCTGTGTTCTAACGGGACTTGAGAATGCTATCAGCATCAGGCTCATTACCGTTAATACGAAGGCTTTATATTTTAATGTGGTTTTCATGATAGCTGAACATTCTAACTTCTTTGCAGTAGGATATTTAGTTTATTTATACACTATTGTCATTAATCTTACTACTACAAAGATGGGATAAACCGTAGGGTAATTCAATACACTGTTTCCGTTATATTCTGAGAGTGAGATAGTATTTATGAATTTTGCGATTTTATTGGTATATTTGAGTATTGAAGGCTATTTTTTACATATTTTACCTTAAAATGCTCCCAATACTTGGGATGCTTGTCATTATTTTTGGAATTTCATCTTGTGCTAACCAGCAGCCTCCCGGGGGCGGTGAGGAAGATAAAGTGCCGCCGGCTGTTAAAATTATCAGCCCAAAGCCAAATTCTGTCAATTTTCGGGGTAAGAGCATCGAGTTCGAGTTTAGCGAGTATGTAGATAGGCGCAGCTTTCAGGATGCATTCCGCACTTCTCCGCAGATAAAAGGGGAAATAGAATTTGACTGGGGACCAAAAGATGTGCAGGTTAGATTTCCACGCGCCCTTGATAAAATAGATGCCAATAAAACTTTCGTGGTAAGCATAGGTACATCGCTAAAAGATATTCGCGGAAATGCGATTACAACTCCGGTCACTTTTGCATTTTCCACTGGCAGTAAAATTGATCTCGGTGCAATTTCAGGCAAAGTATTTAATAACAACAGTAAGAATGTTTCTATTCTGGCGTACGACCTGGGTTCATCACAAAGCTATGATCCTACAGTAAATATTCCCGATTACCAAACTGAATCCGCAGCAGATGGCACTTACCAGCTCACCAACATGGCGCCCGGAAAGTACCGTATAATTTCGATATTTGATGAAGACCGCAACCTGCTGTTTACTTCTGAAAGAGAAAGTTACGCCGTGCTGCCGTTTGATGTAGATATTATAGATTCGGTTACAACCGGCGGAATCGATATGTATATGAAACAAATTTCAGTTTCATCTGTTTTGCCGGAACTTGATTATACCAAGTACTACAAGGATTCTGCTTCAATTGTATATACTTCAATTGAACCGGGTTCAAACTTTGTGCAGCCTGATCAAAGCATTTTTGTTTTCTTCAGCCGCTTCAAGCCGCAGCGCGATGATATTGTGAATACACTTAAGATTACAGACGAGAACGGAACGGCTGAAAGAGTGGTATTTAACTGGAAAAATGATTCACTGGTTGAAGTATTTTCCGCAAACAAGTTTGCGATGAACAGGAAGTATGAAATGCGGCTTGATATAAAAACCGGGGGGGATACCGTTTATACATTCCGCCTGCCGTTCAGAACCATCACATCCAATTCATACGGTGAGCTTAAAGGCAGAATAAGCTCTGCCTACAGCAACGATCTGCCTGTTGATATTCCCTATAGGATAGAGCTCTCGGCAGAAAAGATAATTCCGGTAATTAAATACGGATTCGATGTAAGGGATTCAGTTTTCGCATTCCAAAATTTGCTTGAAGCAAACTACACCCTGTTTTCGTTCATAGATAAAAACACAAACGGCGTTTATGATTACGGCTATCCCATGCCGTTCGAATATTCCGAGCCATTTTATGTCTATCCCTCTCCCGTTGGCATCAAAGGCGGCTGGACAGTTGAGAATGTGAATTTAAAATTTGTGAAGTAATGAACGGAATACTTCCCGAAATACTCACCGTCTCTGAACTGAATGCGCAGATAAGAGAGCTCATTGAAGAGAACTTCCGCGTCGTAAACATTGCAGGAGAGATATCTAACTTCAAGCTGCATGTGCAATCCGGACACTATTACTTTACCATCAAAGATCAAAGCTCACAGATAAGCGCCGTGATGTGGAAATCACGCAACAGTACACTGCTGTTCACACCCGAAGACGGCATGCAGGTAATTATAAAAGGGCGCGTAACCGTTTATCCAGCTCGCGGCAATTACCAGGTTGAAGTATGGGAAATAAAACCGCAGGGAGCCGGTGAGCTGCAGCTTCGGTTTGAACAGCTCAAGCAAAGGCTGTATGAAGAGGGCCTATTTGATGAATCAATTAAGAAGCCTATACCTGCCTTTCCCGAAAATGTTGTACTAATAACTTCAGGAACCGGTGCCGTGCTGCATGATTTCATCAGGATCACAGAACGCCGCTATCCCATGATGAATCTGTTTATATACCCCGTGAATGTTCAGGGAATTTCTGCGGCATCGACTATGATAGATGCACTTCATGAAACAGAGACCGCTTCAAAAAGGGGAAAGCTCCCAAAGATCGATATTATAGTAATTGCCAGAGGCGGCGGATCTATTGAGGACCTTTGGCCATTTAATGATGAAAAGCTGGCAAGAGCCATAAATTCATGCAAAATACCCATTGTAAGCGCAGTTGGGCATGAAGTTGACTTCACAATATGCGATTTTGCCTCAGATTTGAGGGCTCCGACCCCTTCGGCAGCAGCCGAGATCATTACGCCGGATACAAAAGAGTTAATTGAAAATCTTGACAAATTTTCGTATTTTAGTAGAAGTTTTGTCCAAAGCAAAACCGTAAACCTGAGAAATTCCATCAGGGAGATTGAAAAAAGCTATTATTTCAATCGGCCTAAGGATTTGGTTTACAATTTTTACCAGTCAGTTGATGATATTTCGCGCAGAATAGAAAAATGCACGAATGAAAAAATATCATCGCTTAAGAACCAGGTAAAAAATTACGGAAAAACTTTGCATCACGTAAGCCCTGAAACAAATCTGAGGAAGGGTTATGCGATAGTAAAAAAGAGAGTTGATATAGATGAAATGCGGCTGCAGTTCGATTTTGATAAGATCGTTACGCGCGCATCGCAGCTTAGAAAAAATGAAGAAGTAGAGCTGCAGTTCCATGATTCAAAGAAAAAAGCAAAAATAGAATAGATGGCATCAGGTTCAAAAAAAGCAAAGCAGGAAAGTACATTCGAAGATTCATACAGCAGGCTTGAAGGCATACTGGAGAAACTCGAGAGTGATGACTGTTCGCTTGAAGAAACAATAAAGCTCTACGAGGAGGGACTTGCTCTCACCCGTTATTGCTACGATAAGCTTAATAACGCCGAGTTACGTATAAAAGAAATAAGCAGGAACTCTAAAGGCGATATTGAGTTAAAAGAACATAAATAGAAAATAATAAAAAATACTTTGGAAACCGAATATAAATACCTGGATACAGTAAACTCACCCGCAGATCTTAAAAAGCTGAACCTGACCGAGCTGAAAGTGCTTGTAGATGAAATAAGGGAATACCTTGTTGACACCATTTCAAAAATTGGCGGCCATTTGGGTGCCTCGCTTGGTGTGGCAGAGCTTACTGTTGCCTTACATTACGTTTTTAATACTCCCTATGACAAGCTTATATGGGATGTTGGCCACCAGGGATATATTCACAAAATTCTCACCGGCAGAAAAGAACAGCTTAAAACCATACGCCAGTACGGCGGCATAAGCGGCTTCCTTAAACGCAGCGAGAGCGAGTATGATGTATTTGGCGCAGGCCATGCAAGCACGTCACTCTCGGCAGCGCTTGGTGTTGCTGCGGGAAGAGATTTCCTCAAAAAGAAGTTCAAGGTTGTTGGCATTATCGGCGATGGCTCTATGACAGGTGGTATGGCTTATGAAGCTATGAATAATATCGGCCTGCTTAAGAAAGATATTATCGTTGTTCTAAATGATAACAAGATGTCAATTGCACCGAACGTATGGTCGCTTCATAATTATTTCAACGAGTTCCTGTCAAATCCGTCATACAATAAGTTCAGGAATTATGTTTGGGATGCAACCGGAAAGCTTGATAAAAAGATCGGTGACAGGCTGCGTAATTTTGCCTCTAAAGTAGAAGGCGGTATAAAAGGTGTTGTAACCCCCGGAATGTTATTTGAAGCTCTTGGCTTCAGATACTTTGGCCCCATCAACGGACATAATATTGTTAATGTAGTTAAGATATTTGAAGAGATAAAAGATTTCAGCGGACCAATACTTGTTCACGTTGTTACCGAAAAAGGCCACGGCTACAAGCCTGCTAAGAATCATTACCAGAAATTCCATGCTTCAACGCCGTGGGATAAAGTAACCGGCGAAGCATTTAAAAAATCCGGTGGCTCACCCGCATACACAAAGATTTTCGGCGATGCTCTTGTTGAGATATGCAAAGAAAATGAAAAAGTTGTTGGTATAACAGCGGCTATGCCCGATGGTACCGGGCTTGATATACTTCAGAAGGCGATGCCTGAAAAATACTTCGATGTTGGAATTGCAGAGCAGCATGCGGTAACATTTGCCGCAGGTATGGCTACCGAAGGATTCACCCCGGTATGCGCAATTTACTCTTCATTTTTGCAACGTGCATTTGACCAGATAATACATGATTGCGCAACACAGAAGCTGCCTGTTGTATTTGTTATGGATAGGGCAGGAATTGTCGGCGCTGATGGTCCAACGCATCACGGCTCGCTTGATTTGAGCTACTTCCGCTGCATACAGAACACAGTTTTAATGGCTCCAAAAGATGAGCAGGAGCTTCGCGATATGTTATATACCGCCACATTGTACAAAAAAGGACCCATTGCAATGAGATACCCCCGCGGCAATGCGCTTGGTGTTGAGATTAAGCCTTTCAGTCAGATTCCAATAGGCAAAGGTGAAATAGTGGCAAAAGGAACTGATGCTGCGATTATTGCCATCGGAAACATGGTTGATATTGCAATGAAAGCTCGTGCAATCCTTGCAGATGAGAAGCTTGATATAGAAGTCATAAATGCACGTTTTGTTAAGCCGCTCGATGGCGAATTGCTGAAGGATGTTTTTAGCAGACACAAAAAAGTAATTACACTTGAAGATAATGTTATTACCGGCGGCTTCGGCTCAGCAATACTCGAATTCATGAACCAGAACAGGATCAAGGATATTGACCTCATCATGCACGGTTTGCCAGATAAGTTTGTAGAACATGGAACACCGGATGAGCTGTTCAGGGATCTGAAGATGGATCCGAAAGGTGTATCAGAGATAATGAGAGATTTCCTTTATTCCAGGGATAAGGTCAATGCTTAACTTAAATAATACTAAGTATCTTTTGTGGGTATTTGTTTTGCTTGGTTCGTTGTCTCTTTATTCATGCGGCGAAGATAGCCTGGTAGCCATCCAGCAGCAGGAAGACCTGCTGTACGAAGATCAGGGCATTGTAGATAGTGCTGTTGTTACGGGTTGTTATGCATACACGCTCCGGCACTTCTTACAGGATACTTTTGATCTTTCTGCATACAGCAAGCTTCGTGTAGAGTTTGACGGCTTCTCAACCAGCGATCACTCTACCATCTCAATACTAAGCAATTCCCATTCATCAACCAATGATGTGCTTTATTCAGCCTCGAACGAAAATGTAAATATGCCGCACTCATTTGAGTCTGCGTTTAATTCAGATACATTATGGCTTGAGTTAAGGCTGTATCTGAATCCCCAGGTATGCGGCGTGAATGAATTCAAGTACACCCGCGCACGTGATCTAAAGATCTACGGAATAAAATAACCTGTAATGTTAAGTGCTATTGTGAGCAGCAAATAATTTGGACGAAAGAGTTTTAGAAAAATACATACCCATGGAAAGCCTCACAGGCGAACCGGCTGCGGAAGCAGAAACCGGCAGGAAACTGTACGTGGAAACTTACGGCTGCCAGATGAATTTTGCCGATACCGAAATCGTTAACGGCATAATGGGCAAGAACGGATATGATATTACAGAAAATATCGATGACTCTGCCATAATATTAATTAACACCTGCAGCATCCGTGAAATGGCCGAGGCAAGAGTATTGCAAAGGCTAACCGAGATCAAAAAGTATAAGAAAAAAAATCCTAAGCTTGTTGTAGGTATCATTGGCTGCATGGCTGAAAGGCTAAAAAGAGATCTTATCACCAAAAAGGGTGTAGTTGATCTTGTTTTGGGTCCCGATGAGTACCGGAAGCTGCCCTCGCTGATTGATAATCTTATAGATACCGGCGAAAAAGGTATTGCAGTAAAGCTCTCACGGGTTGAAACGTATGATGACATACTGCCTATCCGAAAGGAAGGCATAAGCGCATGGCTTTCGATCATGCGCGGCTGCGATAAGTTCTGCAGCTTCTGCGTGGTACCTTATACCCGCGGCAGGGAGCGCAGCAGGCCGCTTGAAGGCGTTGTGAATGAGATCGTTAAGCTTGAGCAGGAAGGTTTCCGTGATGTAACTCTGCTGGGTCAGAATGTAAATTCATACCGCAGCGAGAGTCATGATTTCTCCGATCTGCTGGCCTCATGCGCAATAGCGGCGCCGGGGCTGAGGATCAGATTCACAACTTCACACCCGCAGGATCTTTCATTGAAGCTCATTGAAACTATAGCAAAGCACGATAATTTGTGCAAGTATATTCATCTGCCAGTGCAATCCGGAAGCGACCGGGTGCTTGAGCTGATGAAACGCAGCTATACCGTTGAGCACTACATGAGCATAATGCAGAGCATTAAGAGTATTCTGCCCGATGTTTCACTTTCAACTGATATCATTTCGGGTTTCTGTACAGAGACCGAAGAAGATCATAAAATGACGCTTGATATCATGCGTGAAGTTAAGTATGACGGCGCGTATATGTTTAAGTATTCTCCCCGCGAAAAGACCAAAGCATGGCAGATGGAAGATGACGTTGATGAAGAAACCAAGACCCGCCGCCTTATGGAAATTGTCGAATTGCAGCGTGATATTTCCGAAGAAAAAAACAGGCAAACGGTTGGCAGGGAATACGAAGTAATTATTGAAGGTATCAGTAAAAAATCGGATAAGATGCTGTTTGGCAGAACTGACGGCAATAAAACGGTGATCATTCCGGTAAACGGAGCGAAACCCGGTGATAGAGTTATGGTAAAGGTTACAAAGGCTAATTCCGCGACACTGTTCGGGGAAGCGATTCCTGTAAATTAAAAACCCGCAAGCATCTTCAGGGGATAAGAAGAGCTATATAAAGAGTTGAACAAAGACATTTCAAATACCAGCAGCCTGCTTGGCAATTCAGTGCCCATTGTTGAGCTTCGGGAAATTATAAAGCAGGTAGCTCCAACCGATATTACCGTTCTCATTACGGGGGAAAGCGGCTCAGGAAAAGAAGTTGTTGCAAATGAGATTCACTTAAACAGCAGACGCGCCAATAGACCGTTTGTTACTGTTAATTGCGGTGCAATTCCCGAAGGAATAATCGAGAGCGAGCTTTTCGGTCACATAAAAGGCTCATTTACCGGTGCAGTTGATAGCCGCAAAGGCTATTTTGAGGCTGCAAATACCGGAACTATTTTTCTTGATGAGATCGGTGAGCTGCCCATGCAGACCCAGGTTAAGTTCCTAAGAGTCATCGAAAACGGCGAATACATGAAAGTGGGCGGCACAAAAACCGAGAAGGTTGATGTTAGAATAATTGCCGCGACTAATAAGAATCTCGAACAGCTCATAGCGGCTGATTCGTTCCGTGAAGACCTTTATTACCGCTTAAGATCTATCAATATTGTAATTCCGCCGCTGCGTGAACGTAAAGGTGATATCAAGCTGTTATTCGATAGCTTTGTGGGGCAGTTCTGCAGCAGAAACAATATCGAGTACAAAGGTATATCCGATGAAGCATTAGCGTATATTTCAAATTACAATTGGCCCGGTAATGTACGCGAGCTTAAAAATTTTACAGAGAGCATAATTACTTTGAATGCAGATAGACGGATCGAACTGGGAGATGTTCTGAAACAGCTCAGCGTTCCCAGGTATGATGAACCGATGCTTCCGGCTACAGTTAACGGATTCAAGCGCGAAGATGAAAGGCAGCTTCTGTTCGGCGCGCTGTTTGAATTGAAAAAAGATATCATGGATATAAAAAATCAGCTTGTACACTTTGAAGCTAAGGGAGCTAAAGTCCCTGAAAACGGTTTTTATGTGAGCGATGATAAAATTGATAACATTACATTTGATGAGTTTGAGCAGGAACTTCTGACCTATTATTATTCAAAGTATAACGGTAATATAAACCGTATAGCCGATAAGCTGAAGATCAGTAACCGCACACTGTACAGGAAGTTCAAACAATATGGATTGAAAAATGGTAAACTTAATTAAAAGACCGATATCCATATTAGCTCTGTTTGCACTGGTTATTTCAGCAGGCAGTTTTTTTTCCTGCAATTACAGTTTCCGCGGCGCAGCTCCGCCTGAAGGAATAAAGACATTATTCATACCTAATATAAAGGATGAAAGCGGATTCGGTTTGCCTAATCTTGGCGAAGAATTGACCACACTGCTCAAAACCAAGTTCATTAATGATGCTACGCTTGAATACACTGAAAAAACCCAGGCTGATGGAATGGTAGAGTGTTACGTTAAAACCGTTACTGATGAAGCGCTGGTTGTATCCGGAAATGAACAGGTTTCACGCCGTAAGGTTACGATTGTTGTTTCGGTCGATTTTGTGAACCTGAAACAACAGAAGAGTATCTGGAAAAAGGATTTTTCGAACTGGGGCGAGTATGACAGCTCGACAGGCGGTTTTTCTCAAAGAGATGAAGGGGTAAAGTCAGCGGAAGATAAGATCACCGATGATATACTGCTTGATGTAATATCAAACTGGTAACGATAGCTACATTGAAAGAACAGTGCATACAGATTTTTAGCATAATGCAGCATAATATATACTGATAAGAGGTAACAACATAAATTGGAAAAAATAATACTGTTTACATATATCGGCTCGCTGCTGATATTATTTACGTTCGGTTCCCATGGCTTCATAATGATCTACTACTACCTTAAACACAGGCATAAAAGGGATGATTTTTCAGGTACAATTGAAAATTATCCATTAGTAACTATACAGCTTCCTATATACAACGAGATGTATGTTATTGAAAGGCTGATCAAAACAACCTGCGAAATTGACTATCCCATTGATAAGCTTGAAATTCAGGTGCTGGATGACTCTACAGACGAGACGGTTGGAATAGTTGATAATATTGTAAAAGAGTACAAGCTTCGGGGTTTTGATATACAGCATATTCACCGCACAGACCGTACCGGTTATAAAGCAGGCGCATTGAAGGAAGGTTTAAAGACAGCAAAAGGCGAGTTTGTCGCGATTTTTGATGCTGACTTTATTCCAAGAAAGAATTTCCTGAGTATCGTAATACCGTTCTTTAAAGATCCTAATATTGGCATGGTGCAGACCCGCTGGGAGCATCTCAACCGAGCTTATTCACTTGTAACACAAATACAGGCGCTTGCGCTGGATGGTCATTTTGTACTTGAGCAGCAGGTAAGGAATAAAGCCGGTTACTTCATTAATTTTAATGGTACAAGCGGTATATGGAGAAAAGAATGCATTTTTGACGCTGGAAACTGGGAAGCGGATACGCTTACCGAAGACCTTGACCTTTCATACCGCGCGCAGCTTAAAGGATGGAAGTTCAGATATCTTACAGATTTCACAACACCTTCCGAAGTGCCTTCGGAGATAAACTCGCTGAAATCGCAGCAGTTCCGGTGGACAAAAGGTGCAATTGAAACCGCAAAAAAAATGCTCTTCAGGGTCTGGAAGTCAAAGATACCTTTCAAAACTAAAATAATGTGTACATTCCACCTTACCAATAATATAGTATTCCCGTTCATTTTGCTGGCATGCCTGCTGAATATGCCGATCGTTCTGATCAAAAATACAGGGCTGTATGACATTTACTTCGTGTTCATGTCAGTATTTGTGTTGGCATTCATTGCTTCATTCCTGTTTTACCTGTATTCGCAGAAGGATGTTTATGAAGATTGGCGCTCGCGGATTTTGCTTTTCCCTGTATTCATGGCGGGAAGTATGGGATTTGCGATAAATAATACTAAGGCAGTTTTTGAAGCTTTGATAAATAAAAAATCAGAGTTTGTAAGGACTCCAAAATACGGCATTGAAGGCGATAAAGATAAGTGGCAGGATAAAAAGTATGTGCATAAGAAATTTGTAAAGTTTTCGGTAGTGCTTGAGCTGCTTGTTGCGTTATACAGCCTTGCATGTGTGGTAGTTTCCGCAGTAACTTTGCAGATATCAGCCATCCCGTTCCAGCTTATGTACACGTTTGGATTCGGATTGGTGGCGTATCTTTCGATCAAACACGTAATAGATACAAATAAAAAGGTTTCGGAGCAATCAGCTTAAATATAACCGGCTTAAAACTCAACACGAAAAAGTAAATAGTGGTAGATACAGACATAATAAAATATCTGATCCAGAAGCTCGAAGATAAGATCAGGAGCAATCCGCTGACACCGGAGTTCGTTAAGCTGGCAAATTATTATCTAATCAACGGCAGCATTACCGAAGCTATTGACCTGCTTCAGGCCGGGCTGAAGTTCTATCCGAATTATACTACTGCGCAGCTATTGCTGGGCAAGGCATATTTAAGCAATAGGTATTTTATTGATGCAAAGAAGCTGTTCGAAAAGCTGCTTGCTGAAAATCCCGAGATGGCAATTGCCCAGAAATATCTGGATATAGCAACCGATCTCACCAAAAGCGAAGTTTCACGCAGGCTTGAAGAGGATGTTATACCTAAGCTTGAGTTCAAAGCGCCGGTGTATAATGATTATGACTTCAACTATAATCTTTTCCCTTCATACGAAATTGAAGAACTTTCCGGCGACAGGCTTGATCTGAAAGAGATAGAAGAATCAAATGATTACGCCGATTTCCGGAAGATATTCGAAACGCCGCACTTCTTCAAGAAGGATGGCGGTAAGCCCTCATACGAAAAGAAGAGGCTTAAGAATAAATTTGAGGTTAAGATTATAACTGAAACTCTCGCAGATATTTTTGCCAAGCAGGGGAATTACTTTGATGCGATGGAAGCATACACTTACCTGCTAAAAATAAAGCCTGAACGCACTGAAGTATTGGAAAGTAAAATAAGCGAAGTTGAGATCCAGATAAACAAGCTTATTAATGACTTCTAACGAGAGTATTCCGGCTATATTTGCAAAACGTATTACAGAGATTTTAGAAGCCGATAGCACGGTCATTGGATTAACAGTTGGCGGCTCATGGCTGGCAAATGAAATTGACGAATTTTCAGACCTCGACCTTATACTTGTAACCAAAGAAAAAATTTCCGGCAATGCAGATAAAATGAAGGCTTACGCTTCCGGGTTTGGTAAGTTGCTTTCAGCATTCACAGGTGAGCATATTGGCGATCCAAGGGTGCTCATCTGCCTGTATGACGAACCTTTGCTCCATGTTGATATAAAATTCCTGACAATTGAAGAGTTTGGAAAAAGAGTTGAATCACCTGTAATTCTGCTTGATAAGGGCGGTGAGTTGAGGAAGATCATTGATTCAACCGAAGCAAAATTTCCCAGGCCGGATTTCCAGTGGATCGAAGACCGTTTTTGGATCTGGATACACTATGCACTATTGAAAATTGGGCGGGGTGAGTACTTCGAGTCATTTGATTTCTTCGGTTCACTTCGAAGTATTGTTCTGGGTCCGTTACTGCATATGAAATCTAACAGTAAACCAAGGGGTGTAAGAAAGCTTGAGTTCATATCTGCTGATGAAGATATAAAAATGCTGAAGGCAACTCTCCCTGCTTATGATAGGGAATCGCTTCTTAGCGCATTGAATGCGTCTGTTTCACTTTACCGCAAGCTGCGTTTAGATCTGTATGGAGATAATATTACTTTCAGAACTGAGGCGGAGGAAAGAGTTATGAAATACTTTGATGAAATTTCTGCCCGGTAGGTAAATTTACGACGGGATTTGAGGCTGCACTCTAACAACTTTTTCGCCCTTTATCACAACACTACCTGATTTAGCGCCTTTGTATTTTGAAACATTTTTACCTTCGGTATAAGCAACCGGGACACTTTTTGCATTCTTAGCCTTGCTGTAAAATGCGCATATCTCCGCGGCTATTTTTATATGGTCTTTCGGTATAATTCCGTCAAAATCCTCAGGCATCTTCAATATTGTGTGTGAGCCGCTTGTGCCGCGGACATGAAACCACAGGTCGTTTTGTTTTGTGTATTTGAAGGATAGCAGGTCATTGGCTTCGGAGTGTTTGCCCACCCAGACTTCAAATCCATCACCCAGCGGGTAGATGCGGAAGTATTTCAGGTTATTATCAGGTTCCATTTACAAATATACAAATTCTGAAGGAGCGTAGCGACTGAAGAATCTATCTATGAATTACACCGGAGATTGAGAAGTAAGTTGTTGGTGATAACACCAACAACGGGGAAAGCGCAGCGACAGAAGAATCTATTCATTACTTATTCTAGAGTTTGGGAAGTAAGTTGTTGGTGATAACACCAACAAAGGGGAACTCATTCTATAAGAGCGCAGCGACTGAAGAATCTTTCTATCGTCACTTATCGTAACAAAAAAGGCGTTCAATATTGCTATTGAACGCCTTTTGAATTCAGTTTTATTAAACTATGATGCCTTTAATGCTTCTGCACCGCCAACGATCTCAAGTATCTCGGTTGTGATCTTGGCCTGGCGAGCGCGGTTGTATGAAAGGTTAAGAGATTTAACCAGGTCATTTGCGTTCGTAGTGGCCGCATCCATCGCAGTCATACGTGCAGCCTGCTCTGATGCGAATGATTCAAGCAGTATGCGCCATATCTGTGTGTTAAGATGCCTTGGAAGCAGGTTGTTTACTATTTCCAGACTGGAAGGCTCAAAGATGTAATTCGATACCTTTGATTTTTCGCCTTCGGCAGCTTCAAACGGGGGAATCGGCAGGAACTGCTCTTCCACGGTTTTTGACTGCACAACGTTCTTGAACTCATTGTAAATTATCACAACTTTATCAAAACGTTTTTCAATGTAACCTTTGATTATTTCTTTAACGATATTTTGTGCATCTGCAAACAGGAGCTTATCAAAAACATTTATTGATCTTGCATAAAGATCATAATTCCTTTTGGAATAATGGTCGTATGCTTTTTTCCCGATAGGGAAAATTGTGAGGTCGTGGCTCTTAAGGTACTCGCCGTACTTTTCGTTTATGATAGTGTTTGCAACTTTAAGCAGGTTAGTGTTGAAAGAGCCGCAAAGGCCTCTATCAGCAGCTATCACAACAACGCAAACTTTCTTTATCTCTCTCTGTTTCAGCAGCTCATTATCGAAGCTTTCTATTGTTGGGATAAGGTGCCTGAGGATATCACTTATCTTCCGCGCATAAGGCCTTGCAGCAACAACGTTCTGCTGTGCCTTGCGGAATTTTACCGATGCTATCATCTTCATAGCACGGGTGATCTTCTCAGTATTCTTAATACTGCCTATCCTGTCGCGTATTTCTCTTAGTGTTGCCATGTATTATTTTACAGAGACTTTAAAATTATTAGTGAAATCTTCAAGGATCTGTTTCAACTTTGAAGTATTCTCATCGTTTATTTCGCCTGATGCTGCAATTGAATCTAGTATATCCCTATGCTTCATCTCCATCGTTTCGAGGAATTCCTTTTCATACCTTGAGATATGCGGAACGGGGATCTCATCAAGATAGCCGTTAGTACCTGCAAAGATGATAGCAACCTGTTTTTCAACAGGGTAGGGGGTATATTGACCCTGCTTAAGGATCTCAACCAGCCTTGCGCCCCTTGTGAGCTGCTGGAGTGTTGCCTTATCAAGATCTGAGCCGAACTTTGTGAACGCTTCAAGCGCCCTGTACTGAGCAAGATCCAAACGAAGCGAACCTGCTACTTTTTTCATAGCTTTGATCTGTGCAGCACTTCCTACACGTGATACTGAAATACCTACGTTGATAGCGGGTCTTACACCTGAGTTGAAGAGGTTCGGCTCGAGGTATATCTGACCATCTGTGATAGAGATCACGTTTGTGGGGATATAAGCCGATACGTCGCCAGCCTGTGTTTCGATGATCGGTAAAGCTGTTAAGCTTCCGCCGCCAAGTTCATCGCTGAGCTTTGAAGCTCTCTCGAGTAATCTTGAATGCAGATAAAACACATCACCGGGGTAAGCTTCACGTCCCGGCGGCCTTCTGAGAAGAAGTGATACTTCACGGTAAGCAGCAGCCTGCTTTGAAAGATCATCATAAATACAAAGCGCATGCCTGCTTGAATCACGGAAGAACTCACCCAGTGTTGCGCCTGAGTAAGGTGCAAGGAACTGCATAGGAGCAGGGTCGGAAGCTGCTGCGGTAATAACCGTAGTGTATTCCATAGCTCCTGTTTCCTGGAACTTCGCAACTACCTGTGCCACGGTTGATTGTTTCTGGCCGATAGCAACATATATACAAAAAACTCCTTTACCCTTCTGGTTGATAACTGTATCTACTGCTACAGCCGTTTTACCGGTCTGCCTGTCGCCAATGATAAGCTCTCTTTGTCCTCTTCCGATCGGGATCATGGAGTCAATAGCTTTTATACCTGTCTGCAGCGGTTCTTTAACGGGCTGCCTTGCAATAACGCCAAGTGCTTTTCTTTCAATAGGAAGGTATTTGCTGGTTGTGATAGGGCCCTTGCCGTCAACAGGCTGGCCGAGCGGGTTAATAACCCTGCCTATCATTTCTTCGCCTACCGGCATTGATGCAACCCTGCCTGTACGCTTTGCTTCATCGCCTTCTTTAACAAGTGTATAGTCACCGAACAGAATACATCCAACGTTATCTTCTTCAAGGTTAAGCGCCATGCCGAATACGCCATGGGGAAACTCAATAAGCTCACTTGCCATACATTTGGTCAATCCATAAACACGCGCAACACCATCACCTATCTGAACAACAGTTCCAACCTCGTAAATATCAATCTCTTTTTCGAAACCTGATAATTGTTTTCGAAGTATCGCCGATACTTCATCTGGTTTTACTTCAGCCATCTTTTTATATATTTATATTAAATTTATTATTCGTTACAAAGTTAAGCGTTAACTGCACGCTTAGTTGTTAAAGCTTCCCATTGAGAATCTTTCTTTCAGAAGCTCAAGCTGCCTTATGATACTTGCGTCGATGATCCTGTCATCTACCCTGGCAATGAATCCGCCTTTGATAGATGGATCGACAGTGTAAGTGGCGGTAATTTCTTTTCCCGTGTATGCTTTAAGCTTTGCATTAAGCGATACTTTTTCGCTTTCAGTAATTTCAATTGCCGTCTTTATTAAAGCTTTTACAATTCCCTGTTTTTCGTTCACAAGGTCAAGGAAATCTTCGGTAATATCAGGCAGTATGTTGATGCGCTGTTTTTCACAGAGGAAATCCAGGAATTTAAGTGTAAGTGCGTTAACCTTTCCTTCGAAGATGCTTTTCATTACTGCAGCCTTTTTCTCTGGGTTAACAACAGGTGTGAGAATGAAATTCTGAAGTTCTTTGGAATCCGCTATGGTTTTCCTGATATCAATAATATCTTTTTTAACCGCGTCAGCGGAATTAAGCTCAACCGCTGTGAGGTAAAGTGCTGTATTGTATTTTCTGGCTACTTTTCTGTTGATCATTACTTCGTACCTGTCCTTAGTTCTGCGGAATCTTGTTGATAAATCCGTCTATTATCTTTCTCTGCTTCTGCGCGTCCAGGTTCTCATCAATTATCTTTCCTGCGGCCTGCACAGCGAGGTTTGCGATCTCATCCTTCAGCGAGTTCAGCGCTGCAATCTTTTCGCGTTCGATTTCGCTTTTCGCCTGGTTGATCATCCTTGTGGTGTCTTCGTTGGTCTTGTTCATCATTTCGTTCCTGAGCTTTTCAGCCAGTTCCTTGCCTTCTGTAATTATCCTGCGTGAATCTTCATCAGCCTTTGCGAGCACTGCTTTGTTCTGCGCCAAGATCTTTTCAGCTTCCTGTTTCAGGTATTCAGCTTTCTCAACCGAGTCCTTGATGCCCTGTTCCCTATCGTTAAGCGATTTCAACAGGGGACCCCATGCATATTTTTTCAGAATAAGCAGGAGCAGGAAGAAAATTATGATCGTCCATATCAAAAGCCCCGGCTCAACAGAAAGAAGTGTATCTTTCTTTTCGTGCGGATCGTTGCTGATGAACAGAATTATATTATAAAACTTCGCTAAGAATATATAAGCTAAAGTCATTTTTATCCTTTGTTAGTAAAAATTTTTTGTATTGGAAAACCGATGTTAACCGCACGCGGGAATCCCCGGCACGGTTAACTTTTCAATTTTTCCCAAGCTAAATGAAAATTTCAGCGCGGAATTATTTTCCGGCTAAAATAAAGCAGATAACGAGCGCGAAGAGTGTAACACCCTCTACCAGAGCTGCTGCGATGATCATTGTGGTTCTTACATCGCCGGTCGCTTCCGGCTGTCTGCCGATAGCTTCCATTGCTGATGCTGCGAGTCTGCCAATACCAAGGCCTGCGCCTATAACTGCAAGTCCTGCACCGATTCCAGCTGCTAATGCTGCTAAGCTCATTTGAATGTATCCTTTCTTAAACGATTATTAAGTATGTATGTTATTTGTAAAAATATTTATTCCGTGTATTGTGGATCAAACTTATATTGTATTAGTGATCCTGGTGTACCGCCATGCCGATAAATAAAGCTGAAAGCATTGTGAATATGTATGCCTGCAGTACTGCTACCAGTATCTCGAGTACGTATATGAAAAGTGAAAATCCGATTGAAACAGGGATGACCGCGTAACCGAGCATAAATATCAGCCCGATCAAAGCGTAGATAACAATGTGTCCCGCTGTCATGTTGGCAAACAAACGAATTGCCAATGCGAAAGGTTTTGTAAGCAGTCCGAGGAACTCAATAATTATCATAATAGGAAGTACGAAAATAGGTACTCCCGGTGGAATGAGCCCTTTAAAATATCCAATGAAGCCGTTATGTTTTATTCCGTGAAGCTGTGTCATAAAAAAAGTTATGAGCGCAAGGCCCGCTGTAACACTGATACTGCTAGTCCCGGTTGACATACCCGGAATAAGGCTGATAAGATTCACAAACAGTATGAAAAAGAACATTGTGAAGAAGAACGGCATGAACTTTTCTGAACCGTGGCCCATTGATGGTTTGACAATGTCATCTCTTACAAAAACCATCATCATTTCCATAAAATTACCAAGACCTGTCGGGTGTTTTTTCTTTCTGTTTGATGAAGCCGCGTAGCTGAAAATGAAAACCATCAGTACCGCAGCAACCATAAGCATAAGTATCTTCATTGATATAGAAAGATCGAGCGTAAATCCGCCAATGTGGATCGGCGGTATTGTTAGTACGGGTTTATCTGATATGTGGTGCATGATCCAGTTACCATCTTCCTGGACCTTTTCTACTAAGGTTGAATCTCCCGGAGCGTGTTCCTGTATGAATGCAGTAAGTATTGTCATTATATTATTTCGGTGTTATCTTATTATCTTTTTTAGCCTGCCCTTGTAGTTTCTGCAGGAAATATATTTCAAGTATTATAAAAATTGTGTAGAAGAAAAAGACCGAGCCAACAAGGCTCATTGAATCAAGCGAAGAATATACAAGTATTATCAGCAATATCAGCATTACTATCAGGAGCCTGATTCCCATTCCGCCGAAAACCAGTACCATGAAGCTTTTAGTGGGCTTGCCGAATGCCATGGTGTTGAGTTTGTAGCCGATAAGAGCATTCAACAGGCTGATTCCGTAACCTGCCGCGAATGAATATATCTGGATCTCAGATGCGTATTTATACACAGGGTAGGAGGCGGCAGCTATCAGTATCAAGCTGATTATCGCGGCGTATTTCAGAAAAATCAGATCATTATTTCCTTTAGCTGACAACTGAATTATTTAACCTTTGGTCCTTTATAGTTCAAACCCCTGAGCAAATTAACAAATCCGGCAACTGAACCGAACAATACGCCGATTATCAAGAGCCAATTGCCAGTATTTAGCCAGTTATCAAGCCAGTACCCACCTAATGTGCAAAGAACAATTGATACCCCGTATTGGAAGGCATATTCGGCATATCGCCAGCCGGAACTGTACGATTTAGCAACTTTTTGCATTTCTGAAGGTTTTTCAGCATTTTTTTCATCAGAAATGCCGTTATTTTCCTTCATTTTTTGCCAAATTTCTCAGTGAATTTACAAAAATAACAAGAATTTCATCCAAAATCAATTTAGGAATTCGGTGTGTAAGGGTAAAGAATTTAGCGATTATGTGCTGCAAATTGGTAAGTCAATGCGTATAGATGTGCGGAATTTTTACATCTGATTGCGCAATGATCTGTATTTTTCACGATGAAGAATCACATCGATTCCAATTCATTCTGCATCCATTTTTTCCCAATGAAATTTTCCTTCTCTATTCTTCTCTTTAGCATTTCCTTTTCCTCCAACGATGGTTCATCACGCAAACGGATAAGTGCGATAGCAAACCTGAACGACTTTTCATACCTTGCTTTTACTTCAGCGGAAAGATCTTCCAGCTTTAAGGCATGCAGTGATGTGTTGAGTATTGAAAGCGCCTGCTCGGTAAGCTCCATTTCATAAAACAGCTTGAAGAGCAAAAATTTGGACTGTACTTTGAAGTTTGACTCTTTAAAATTTATCTTTGATGCATGACCTAAAGCTTTTTCGTATTCTCCTTTTTCATAATATATGGAAGCGTATCCCCAGTTCTGCATGTCTTCCCTGATCCCCGGTTCAAGCTCTGCAGAGTGATCCCTGATAACATTTTTTATGTATTCAAACTCACGGAAGTAAAGTGCTTCGGTTAGCATCTGGTTGAATGCAGGGGTAAGGTAATAGCTGCTGCCGGGTGCTATATGCAGCCCTTTGGTTAGCTGTAGCTTTAGCATTTCGAAGCTCTCGCGCCTCATTTCGGGCATTGCCCTGCGGGAGGTCATAGCACAACTGTTTATGACTGCCCATGTGGCTTCAAACTGCGTTTCTGCGCTGAATTTATCGAAATTCTCAACAACTGTTTCCTTAAGCCTGTAGAACCAGGTGATGTCATCTCCCGCGCCGAGATCTTTATACAGGTAGTACCTGAAAGCAACAAACGGGTAGAACCCGTCGTTCAGCTCTTTGAAGCCCTGCATGAATTTATCAATATCAAAATTCTGAAAGAACAATTCAAGCAGCTTGCTTTGCTGATCCTGTACGTGCAGGTAAACCGAGAGCTCTTTATTAACCAAAACATTTGATAGATCTTTAAGCAGTAAAATTAGCAGTGCTTCTATCGAGCTTTGAATATGGAGTGATTCATTTTTATTCTTATAGACTGATTTTGAATAGATCATTCTGTGCTGGTGGTACCTGCGGAGATTTAGGAAATAATCTTCGCTTCCGGGCCGCATTTCATTCAGCAGATCAAGTGATATCTCTGCTGATTTGTTGTACTCACTTTCCAGGTTTTTCGAAAGTAAAGCCTCTGAAAGGAAGTTATTATAAGTTCTGCTGCTTTCACGAAAATTATTGTGGGCCAAAAAATCCTTAGCCATTTTGAATGTATCCGTGAACATATTCTTTATGGTTTTTTCGTTGTACTGTTTTCCGGGGTACAGCCTGCTATACAGTGCTTCCTTGCTGATATTGAATCCGGGGTAATATGGTTTGATCGCTTTGTAGAAAGATTCCAAATCCCTTTCTGAGCGGTTGTGATATGGCGAGCGTATGAACTTCCCGAACTCGATGAATTCAGTTTTACTGAATGCTGAAAGAATCCCCGCAAGCTTGCTTGATCTCATTTGTCGATTGGTAGTTTGACAAATATACAAAAATTCCAGTGACTCTAAAAGTATAATAATAGCGAAAATTTGAGAATTTCGCTTCTTTATTGTGAATTTGAGCTAATTCAGCAGGGACTTTCCTGCAAAAGTTTTTTTGACCCATACTGGTCTGGTTGATTAAATTGATTCAAATCAAAAGGGAACAGAAATGAACAACTGCAATTTTGAAGTCAAGATCAAACAAATTAAGGAACTTGTAAGAGAACTGGAACGAAAGACCATTGAATTTATTACTGCTTCGGCAGAGCTGGAGTACAGGTTCAAAAAGAGCGGTTCATTTACACAGGTTGAAAGATCCACAGATGACCTGCAGAAGCTGGAAGACAGGCTCTCAAAAATATTAAAGAACTCTATCTGAATATTCTTCGGATTACATTAAAAGGGGAAGGAAATTTTAAATGAAGTACTTAATAATTTTACTGCTGATCATAATCTGTTTGTTAAGGATGTCACTTGCCCAAACATGGTCGTCAATGAATTCAGGGACAACCACAGGGCTTACATCAGTCTATTTCACAAGTTCATCAACGGGCTGGGTAACAGGTTGGCAATCAAATCCTTCAGGCGTTATACTTAAAACCACCAATTCAGGGATAAATTGGGTATCCCAGAGCATACCACCGGGAGTATCTACTCCGCATAAGATATACATGGTAAATTCTTCAACCGGGTATATATGCACCAGAACCGGAAACATAATCAAAACAACAAATGGCGGAGCCCAATGGAGTTTGCAGCATACTCAGCCCGGGGGAGATTTTTTATCAATAAAATTCGCAAATTCCAATACCGGGTATGCTGTGGGAAACCCGGGTTTAATTGTAAAAACGACCAATGCCGGAACCACATGGGAGCAGCAGGTAAGCGGAACGTCATCTTATTTATACGATGTCGGAATACTGAGCGCTGATACTGTATTCGCCACTACAACCGGTTATACTCTGCTGTATACAGTAAATGGTGGCTTAAGCTGGGGTCAAAGAGCTGTTCCATTTGAGATCCAGACATTTGCCATCACATTCACAGACGCAAATACTGGATATGCAGCCGGAATTGGGATTTACAAAACAACGAACAGGGGTGTTAACTGGACGGCCCTCACGTATGTTTCTACTTTTTTTGGTTTACACTTTGCTGATTCATACACCGGCTATGGCGTCATGACTTCCGGTACGGTACTCCGGACTTCTAATGGGGGAAGTAACTGGAGCATACAGAACAGCGGAGTAAGTACACCATTGAATTCTGTATTCTTTATAAATAATACAACAGGGTATACAGTTGGCGCAAATGGTGTGATACTGCGCACTACAGATCAGCCGCTGCCGGTTGCAATGAGCTATTTTAATTCAGAAGTAAATGAAAGCAAGGTAAGATTAAAATGGAGTACTTATTGGGAATTGAATAATGCCGGATTTGAAATCCAGTCAAGGCTGGAAAGAAGCGGTGAAACCGGTGAATGGATAAAGAATGGATATGTTCAGGGTTCAGGCACTACAAATCTGCCGGTTGATTATGAGCACAGCGTTAAACTTTCACTTCCCGGCAATTACAGCTTCAGGCTAAAACAAATTGATTATAACGGCAACTTTGAATACCATTACATGAGTTCACCGGTTGAGATCAGCAATCCTGTGAAATTTGATGTATCGCAAAACTACCCAAATCCGTCGAATCCAAACAGCAAAGTTGATATTCAATTGCCATTCGATGGAATACTCACCGTTCAATTATTTGATATAACCGGGAAGGAAATGAAATATTCTTCAGGAGCTAAATCTGCGGGATTTCATTCAGTATCAATTGATGGTACGGATCTTTCTTCAGGGATATATTTTTACAGGATAACACTGAACGGTGAAGAAAAAAGTTATTCAGTTATCAGGAAAATGATACTTGTGAAGTGATCTATACTTTGAATTTATATAGTGAGAATTGTTAGAAGCCAGGATTGGGAGGTGAACATCGCGGATGATACAAACACGTCAGAATCTAAGCCATTCTCGTGGATTAACAGGTGCGGCATTCTGCCACAGCTCGAAATGCATCGCCTGGCCGTCAAGAGTTTCTCCTGACCTGGCAATTACCTGGTTGAGCTTAACAATATCTCCAACCACTACATTTACTTCGCTTAAGGTAGAGTAAACCGATTTGTATCCGTTCTCGTGAGAAATAATTATAGTTTTACCATAGTAGGGAAGCTCGGTAATCAAAGTAACTTCTCCTGCAGCAACCGAATAAACTTTTGAACCCCGCGCTATAGAGAAATCAACGCCATTATTGAATGATATCGCAAGAGTTTTTCCGTCTGAAATATTCCCAAAGTTAGTTGTAATAAGGCCAATATCAATGGGCAGGTTGAGGTTACCTTTAACAGCGTTAAGGTCAGTTGATTCATAGCTAAGTCTGCTGGTTTTGCCTTCCTTAAAATTATCGCGGTTCGCCTCAAAATTGCTGATGAAATTCCTGATGCTGTTTAGCTGCGATTCGTACCTTGTAACATTTTGTGCCAGCAGGCTTGACTCACTTTCCGAATCGCTGCGCTGCAATTTCAGCTCCTTCAGCCTTATGTCCATAGCAATACGTTCATTACGCTTCGACTCAACATAAAACCGCTGTGAAGAAGTTGAAAGTGTTACCATCTTCTTTTTTTCTTCCAGTATGAATTTTTTCGACTTCAGTTCCCGGAGTTCTTTCTTGCGGTTCTGCGAGAACTTCTGCAGGTACTGGTTCCGCCTGAGATATTCGTTGGGTGTTTTTGAGCTGAGCAAAAGCTCGAGCTCGTAATTTTCGCCGTGTTTGTAAAGGCTCACAACCTTCTGCCGGAAGCTCTCCTGGATGCGGTCAACTTCTTCGGCAAGGTAAATTATCATATTCGTTTCGATCGCTATCTGGTCAGCGGTCATGAATGACTCGTTCTCGTAATTCTTCAGGAAGCTGTTGATTGCGCTTATTGCCGATTCAACAGAATCAAGCTGCCGGTTGATCGCGGTGGTTTTCCCTGTGATAACTGATACCCTGTTCTTGTTTTCAAGGATTTCCTTCTCAACAATATCTATCTGTTTCCTTTTATCGCTGATTATTTCTTCGAACGTTGCTCCGCATATAGCGCACAAAAGGATCAGCAGTACCGTAAATTTCAGTTGTCCGGATTTACTCATCTGCTTAATCCCATTTTAAAACTTTGGCGGATTTAGGAATTTTGATACGGAAAGTAAGATCGGTTTTGTTAAATTCCTTATTAACATAATCAACATACACAGATTGCTTCTTAACGGGATTCTTTATCTTAATACTCGAAGGAAAATACAGGCTTTTGCCGGATGCAGATTCTTCCGAATAGTTCAGATAATTCACCTCGACCTGCGTTAGGTTCGCACCATCGATGCTGTTGTATCTGCTGACCGTGAATAAGGAAGGATCAATATAAAATCTTTGTTTGCCCTGGTTCTCATCAATTTGAATCAATTGCTCAACAAGGTAAAGCCCGTTTTCTGAACCGGCACCGGATGAATCAGCAGGTTCATTGTTCAGCACAAAGCTGCCTGTGAATCCGCTTATCAACTCATCGAAGGTTACTTTGATTCGCAGAATTGCACCTATGTTAATTGGAGTGGATGAACCTGTTATTGCCTTATTTTCCTGCGCATTATAATAAATGAAATCATTTCTGGTAATAAGCGCATTGGCGATGGAAATCCCGAAGGGTCCTTCGATCCTTACGAAAACCGTATCAGGCTTTTTTATCTTTACTTCAATCCAGCCAGTTCCGGATTGTTCGGGAGAGTCGAACGCAATATTCCCCGAAGCTTCCATTGTTTCTATTACAACGGAATTACGGTTAACCCGCTCTTTGATATCCTTCACGGGGATGCTTTCAAGGTCGTTATTGCCTGAGGATCCGGTGCATGCTGCCAACACCAGGAGCATGCATGAAAAAATGTAAACGAGAGCTTTGTTAATTCTGATTGTTGTTAGTTTCCTCTCTAAATCTGTTTAAGATCGCTTTGCTTAGTTTATCTTCAGGCTCGGGGAATCTTTCCGGGTGCCACTGTATGCCCAGGAAGAACGGTTTGCCACCGCTTTCAAGCCATTCCACAGCTTCAATGATACCATCATCAGCGCGGGCAGTAACAACCAGCCCTTCTCCAAGCCTATCAATAGCCTGGTGATGCGAGCTGTTGGCAATTGCTTCATTGCTGCAGGCGAGCCGGCTTAAAAGTGAGCCTTCTTTGATCTTGATACCATGCATCCTGTCTTCTGCAGGTGATACTTTCCTGTGATTGGTGCCCCTTATGGTTTCAATATCGCTTATCAAACTTCCGTTAAGTTTGCAGTTTATTAGCTGAAGCCCGCGGCAAATGCCAAGTACGGGGAAATTATTGCCAAGCGCGTATTCAAGCAGCCGGAATTCGAATCCATCGCGCTCGGGGATATAATCTTCGCGGTGTTTGCCGTCTTCCCAGTCGTTGTAAAACTCGGGGAAAATATCTACGCCGCCGGTTAGCAGAAGCGCTGAACATTTTTTTATATCATCAAAATTGTTTTGTTCCCAATCCAGTACTTCATAGGGAATGTTTCCGGATTCAACCCAATTTTTATAGTTATGGAATTTGCTGTCGCTTCTTGTCAGAGCGATTTTTCGGTTCATTCTGAGCTGAGTAAGTTATCTATATCTTTGAACAATAATTCGGAATTTTGGTCAATTTGCATCTTTATTTTTGCATAATAAAGTGGATAATTGTACAATATGTTCTTGTACGAATTTTCACTTTTCGCATTCAAAACCAGCTCTGATGACCTGAGCCTTACAAAATCTTTTTGTGTTGTTAAAAGATACTTAGAGCCTTTTGTTTTAAAAATACCCAATATTTTCAATATGTCATCATTCGTGAAATTATGATGATCCGGAAATGTTATAAACTCGTCTATTTGGAGACCGATCTCATTGACCAGGGTTTTGAATGAACCGGGCTCGCCTATGCCGCAAAAAACTGTTGCATGTTCACCAATAACATTTTCAGGTGACTTGTTTTCAAAATTGAATAATCCTTCATATGCATAACTGCATATAATCTTAGGTTTGTTCTTATAATTTTCATTTACAGGTATCTTATCAAACTTATTGTTTATAACCAGGATATCTGCCCGCTTGTAATTCCCGCGGGGTTCCCTTAGTTTGCCTGCGGGTATTAAACCGCCGGGTGAATCAGGGTTGATTATCAAAATATCAAGATCCCTGAATAGCTTCCTGTGCTGGAATCCGTCATCTACAATAATGATCTCAGGTTTGAACTTACTTGCAGCAAATTTAGCTGCCTTGGTTTTATCATCTCCAACAACCAGGAGCCCCCGCCCGGTTTCAATGTGGGAAAGATTTTCGAGCATCATCAGCGATTCATCGCCCATGTTTTCTGTATTAAGCTCATGCAGCGTGTTTGTAAAGCCAACTTCCACCACCTTAATATCATCATACTCCCGTTTATAACCTTTGCTTACCACTACTACGAATTTATTCTTCTTTAGCAGGTATTCCGTTATCAGCTCAACAAATGGTGTTTTACCCGTTCCGCCTGCCGAAAGATTGCCTACGGAAATTACCTTGGGGTCAAGCACTTTTGTTTTGAATATTCCGGCATTGTACAGGGCATTTCTGAAAAATACGCCAATTCTGTATAACAAGCTGAGCGGAAATAACAATATGTTCATAGCCCCGCCCTCTTTATTATTAATGCTGCAGCATTTGAAGAAGCGTCTTTGCTGCCAAGTGTATCCCATATTTTTCGCAGGTCACCCAGCATCCGGGTTCTGTAAGCATCGTCGGTGAGGATCTTTAGCGATTCGGCAGCAAGATTTTCGGCAGTAAAATCATTCTGTATAAATTCTTTAACGGCATTTTTCTCAAGCAGGATATTCGCTATGCCAAGTTTATCAACTCTAACAATAGGCTTGAGAATAAAGTAATTCAGCGAGTACGTTCTGTAGAATATCAAATACGGCACCTGCAGCAGGGTGCACTCCATTGTTGAAGTGCCTGCCTTGGTTAAAACAAGGTCTGAATCATAAATGAGACGGTAAGAAGATTCACCGCTGAGCGTAAAACCGGAGATCGATTCCCTAAATTCATCAAAGTGGCTTTCCATGCCGGGCGCAATGCTTATGACTACTTCGGCATTGACTGACTCTTTCAGAATTTTCATGGCTTCTATCAGCACCGGCATGTGCTTTTTGATCTCGTCTTTACGGCTGCCGGGAAGCAAGGTTATTCTTTTAACTTCACCGGTCCCGGTGATTTTAGGATTTAATTCCCTGAACTCTTTAATTTTCTTTACGAGCGGGTGGCCAACAAACTCAGCCTTCACGCCATGTTTCCCGTAAAAATCAACTTCGAATGGAAATACCACCAGCATAAGATCGATATATTTCCTGATCTTGTTTACACGGCTTTCATGCCATGCCCACAACTGGGGAGATATATAGTAAATGATCTTCTTTGTGTAGAACTTCCGGATGCTTTCGGCAAGCCTGATATTGAAGCCGGGATAATCAACAAGGATAACTACGTCAGGGTTTTTTTGTTTTATGAATTCAGCAGACTCTTTGATAGCATTTTTGAAGAATCCGTACTTTTTAATTACATCAGTGAAACCAACAGTGGCAAGATCTCTAACGTGGTATAACGGATCCATTCCAACGGCTGTCATCATATCACCGCCTAAACCATAAAACTTCACATCATAGCCCGGCATTTGCGCTTTTAGCTGCTGCATCAGCCCGGAGGCGTGATTATCTCCAGAGTGCTCACCGGCAGAGATGAAAACCGAAACATCCCTATGGCTAAAGGGTTTTTCCTTCATTACTGATTGATCAGCAGGTAAACCAGAACTATCATTATAATGCTTACAAATGTTGCCTGGAAAGTTCTCTTTTCTGAAACATACGCAGCTTTGACATCCATGCTGAGCTTTGAGCTTTTGGATTCGTCATACGCCGAAAATTTCGGGAGGAACCTGTTCACATTATTGAAATAGTGCTCATATTTTTCGCCGAATTCCTTCTTCAAAAATCCCTCTTCTTCCTTTATGATAAAGTAATACTGGAATGTGAAGTAGGCTATGCTCAATATCTGCAAATAGGGTACAAGCGAATTAGACATTACGCTGATACCGAAATACATAAGTATGTTGCCGAGGTAAAGCGGATTCCTTACGAATGCAAAAGGTCCCTGCGTAACAAGGTTTGACGCGCCAACCTTGCCTGTGGTTCGGGTTTCGCTTCCTGCGTATGAAACACCCCAGAACCTGAATGACTCGCCAATGAGAACAAACACGAATCCTATAAGCATCGTGGTGATGGTTGGCCGCGCAAAAAGAAGCATCGGTATTAAGAATGGAAGGGGAGTATAAGACCTGTTTTCAAATAGAAATTTACCTAAAGTCATTTGATATATTTACGTTAATTTTATCCTCTTAAAAAAACTTCGCGGCGTTTTAATTTCGCAGCCTGCCTGTGTTTGAGTGATTTGGAATCCAGAAGCTTTTCCAGCTTGCGGATAACATCACCAAAAGTCTGGTAATCGTAATAGGTAATGTTGTTTTTCCAGCAGTATGAAGCCAGTGATTTTTTTGCAAAAACTACATCAGCATAATTTACAACGCACGCATCTGAAAATCCATCGCCTATAAATACTGAAATGTCATCATCTCCGCACATGTTCATCAAAATATTCCTTTTGCTGGTGCCGCATTTTGCGCAATCCGAATCCGAATAGGGGAATTCCAAACCAATCGATTTGCCATCTGCTGATATAATCAACTTATTCGAGAAGTATGGCAGGTCTATTCCATGATTACCCAGAATCCTGCCGATGTAATAATCCATACCTTCACTTAATATAGTAAGCGGAAGCCGGTTTTTATTACAAAATTCAACAAATTTCCCGAACATGGGGTCCAGCCGCTGCGCATCAATTATCCGGTTGAACTCGGTAATATCAAAATTCTCAACTAAGGCGCATTCCCTGAGGAAACACTCCCTTGCTCCGATTTTTTGCTCCTCAAACTCTTTAATTACTGCCGCCCATTTTTCCTTATCATTGATAAAGAACTCGCCCATTTCGATCCAGGTATCATAAAACGAGATCGTACCGTCAAAATCACTGAATATTTTTAGTTTAGGCCGCAATATGGTAAAAATAAATTTAAAACATAGCTAATTCAAGGTAACAATTAATAAAACAGGCAGGAATTGACATAAATAAAAAAAGGAATAAAATTAATTATTCCTTTTTAGATTAAGTGGAGGTAATCACTTAACTTCTGTTAATGAGGCAAATTCTTGTGGGATTTAGAATATGAAGTAGTAGTTGTAACATAGTACAGCCAAAACAGCCATATTCAGAACTACCAACCCGGTAGTTATCTTTTGAATCGTTTTGATCTTAAATGGCAGCATTTTGGATTTCCTTTTATTGATTTAACTTTGTTGTTTTCTTATAATAATTTGACGCCTGAGGGGACAATAAGGTTGCATTTTCCCATGCTTTAATATATCAATTGAAAAACTGCGAAATATTGAATTATTTCTTAAGGGATAAAAAGAAGGGCAGTTCTGAAGTGAGCTGCCCTTTAGAACAACTTATTTTACATCTATCAGTTCAACATCAAACAGCAATGTTGCATTTGGTGGAATTACTCCGCCGGCACCGCGCGAGCCATATCCAAGCTCCGGTGGTATTACAAGCTTGCGTTTACCGCCAACTTTCATAGTTAAAATGCCTTCATCCCAGCCTTTTATTACCTGTCCAACGCCAACAACAAAAACCAGCGGCTGATTACGGTCTCTTGAGCTGTCAAATTTCTTTCCGTCGGGCAAAGTACCTGTATAGTGCACTGTTACTGTTTGTCCGGATTTTGGGGTAACCCCGTCACCGACTTTTTCATCCGTGTATTTTAATCCTGAAGCTGTGGTTTGTTCAACGCCTGTCATATCTTTTGTACAACCTCCAATGATTGTTATAATAATTATCAAAAAGATGGATCTTAAGATGTTTTTCATATTTTGCACTGATTATTTAGTATTCTAACTTTGATTTCGAAACAAACTCAGCAAGCAGGTCAACGGTCAGATCAATATCATTCAGGCTTAATGTTTCAACTGATGAATGCAGGTATCTTGTTGCAACCGAAACCACACCAATAGCGACACCGCCTCTTGATTGTGAAATAGGATCTGCATCTGTCCATGTATGCCCGAAATCCACATCTATCTGTATCTTCATTTTTTTGCGTTTTGATGCCTCGATGAGCTCATCTGCAAGTTTATTGTTTGTTCTTACTCCGCGTGTTATCACCGGTCCAAGGCCAAGTTTTGTAACCCCGAAGCGTTCCTTCGGAATTTCCGGCTGGTCAGAGCTGGGGATAACATCAATGGCAATGGCGGCATTCGGCTTGAAGTTATAAGCCGGGTTGCCTGCGCCCCAAACGCCGGTTTCTTCCTGTACAGAAGAAACGCCATAAACAGTATTTTTCAGATTTTTAATTTTAGAGAGCTTTCTAAGGGTTTCGGCTACTATATATATACCAATGCGGTTATCCCAGCATCTCGATATAGCCATACCGTTGGTCATTTCTTCATACTCGCCGCCAAAAATAACAGGATCACCAATACTTACATATTTTTCGGCATCTTTCCTGTTTTTGGCACCGATATCAAGCCAAACATCGTGCATCTCAAGCTTTTTATCGCGTTGTGCGGCAGTCAGCAAATGCAGTGATGTCCTGCCGATTGCAGCCGGAACCGGGCCCTTTTTGGTAAGTATCTTAGCCCTGTGTGAGGCAAGTATCGTTGGGTCAATTCCGCCTATCGGTCTTACAAAAATAAAGCCGTCATCGTTTATATAATTTATGATAAGCCCCACTTCATCGGAGTGGCCAACTATCATTATGGATCTTTCCATGCCGCCGTTTAAGACCGCAGTCAGATTCCCATGTACATCCTTTGAAATATCCGGGCAAAACTTCTCTACTTCTTCTTTCCAAATCTTTTGTACGGGCTCTTCAAATCCAGATGGGGCTGGTGTGTTAACAAGGTTAACAAGAAATTGTTTTTGTTCGTTAGTCATTATTTTGTTATTAAAAGTTACCGGTAAACCTCATTTACTGCAGGGGAATTTGCCGGATTGATTGAAGATATTAATTTAAGAGGACTATGATGCTATTTTTTGATCGTTAAACTTTACATTTACAATGGTCGAAATTCCCTGTTCTGCCATTGTTACGCCATACATGGAGTCTGCTGCTTCCATTGTACGTTTGTTATGGGTTACAATTATGAACTGTGTATCCTCCGAAAACTTCCTGATGATCTTGATGAACCTGTCAATATTCGCATCATCAAGCGGTGCATCAACCTCATCCAATATACAGAATGGTGACGGTTTCACCTGGTAAATTGCAAATAGCAGGGCAATAGCAGTTAGTGTTTTTTCACCGCCAGAAAGAAGGTCAATAAGCTGCGGTCTTTTACCTCTCGGTTTTGCGATAATATCGATCTTTGCGTCAAGCGGGTCGGGATTTTCAGGATCAATAACGAGCCTGAGATCCGATTCATCACCTTCAAGGAACAGCTCTTTGAAGATAGACATGAAATTCTGCCTAATCATCTCAAAGGTATCTGTAAACTTCTTCTGCGCTGTTTTATTTATTTCGTCAATCAGGCCAATTAGATCTGATTCCGCCTTGGCAAGGTCATTTCTTTCTTCAACAAGCTTTTCGAGGTCAGCTTTTTCCTGTTCATAGATCCCCAACTCAAGCTGTCCGGAGCCGCCAAGCTGGCGAAGCTTATTGCGCAGGCGGTCAACTTCTGCCTTCGCTCTCACAAGGTCAAATACTTCAGCATCTTCAAATACTGTGTATTCAATATCAATCTCGTATTCTTCCTTTATTTTATCCCTGTGTTCTTTTATCTCAAGCCTGTCTTTGGTAAGCTGCATTTCATTTTTGTGGATGAAATCAATAATGCTATCCCGTGAATTCCTGAGCTCTTTTTGCTCATGCTCAACTTTATCGACGATACCTCTTTTTACTTCATACTCACTTCTAATCAGGCTGAAATCTGACTCAACACCTGCTTTTTCTGTTTCTAGCACTGCGAGTTTTGGCTTATGCCCGTTTCTTGTGCCATCCTGGTTGTATGATTCAATTTCAGCGCCAAGCTTCATTATCTCATTCTGGTACTCATTACACTCAAGCGTTCTTGCCTCAATATTGTTCTTCCGTGATTTTATGCTCTCTTCGATGCGGATATGCTCGTTATCAAGGTTCGAGAGCTCAGCTTTCAGTTTGGTAATTTCTATATTGAACGAGTTAAACTCTTCGCGCTTGGTTGTAAGCTCATCAGCCAGATTTTCAAGCTCAGTAGTAAAATGTTCAAGCTCTTTTTCACGCTGGTATTTCACATTTTCAGCAGCTTCAATTTCATTGATAAGGCTATCCATCTTTTCGGAAAGCTCTTTGTTTGAAACGCTCAGTGTATCATTTTCTTCTTTATAATGTACAATAAGCTTGTTTGTTTCAGATTTAAGGTAGTTAGCCTGCTGTATCCTGTTTTCAGAATTCAGCAGCTTAGCCCTTGCTTCCTGCACACGGTTCTGCCTGCCTTCTATATCTATTGCGGCAAATCCGGTTTTAAGTTCTCTTAGTTTTACTGAATCCTGTTCAATTGAAGCTTCAATTTCTGTGATCTGTGACTGCAGCCCGGCTATCAGCTTTTCGCGGCCTATCTTAAGCGATTCGATATTGGTTTTGCTGCCTGCCCTTAAAAAGCTGTTTGTGATTATATCGCCATCAAGTGTAATGAACTTAATGAAATTATCTTTTGAAAGCTTGCGTGCTATATCAAGGTTCTCTACGATAATGAATTCATCGAGAAGGTATTTATAAAGCATCAGGTATTCATCTGGACACTTAATAAACATATCTGCCCAGCCGTAAACACCCTCATGATTCAATATTTCCGGGAACTCTTCCTGGAAGATATTCATAGTTGTGTTATATAGCTGGTCTCTGATGATAAACGTGACTTTGCCTTTTTGTTCTTTTGTAAGGATCTTTATGAAATTCTCCGCTGCATCAAGGTCATTTACTATCAGGTAATTCGATATTTCACCAAGAGCGGTTTCTATCGCGATCTTGAACTTATCTTCAACCTCAAGGTTATCAATAACTACATTAGCGCCTTTTTCATTTTTATCCTTAACAAGGTATTTTATGCCTTCGGAATAGTCATCGTAGTTTTCAAGCAGGTTTGTCTGGAACTCTATTTTATTTTTAAGCTTCTCGCTCTCATGCCTGCGGTAGATAATATCCTTTTCAAGCTTATTTATTTCTGACGCAAAGTTTTCTTTGACTTTTCTCTTTTCTTCATATTCGGCCTGCAAGTTAGAAAGACTATCCCTGTTAGCCTGCATTTCCGTTTCGGCCTGTCTTAACTCTTCATCAAACGCAGCTACCTTGTTAATATTGACAATGTTCTCATCTGCCAGCCTGCTGCAGCGCGCTATCTGGTCTTCAAGCCTGTTTTTAATGATCTCGTACTCATTTTGTTTTTCAACAAGCGCCTTGGATGATGCGGCATGTTTTATGGTGAGATCTTTAAGCTCTTCCTTGCTGCTTTTTACGCGGGTTTCAGTTTCATCAAGCGCTGATTTTTTGGATGAACGCGAGTCTTCCATAAGGTCAGCAGTACTTTTCAGCACTATGATCTTATCTTCTATGGTAATCTTAGATGCGCTGAGCTTTTCAATGGCTGCTTCAATTTCAATTTTTTCACGTGAAAATCTTTCAATGTTTTCCTGCAGGTATTTCATCCGCTGTTCGGCAATTGATATTGCTGTTTGCAGCTCATTTATCTTCAGGTTTATTGCATTGAGCCTGTCACGCGATTCATTCAAACGCCCTTCGGTTACTGAAAGCTCTGATTTATATTTTTCTATCAGGTTTTCGTTGCTGTTAAGGCTTGCCTGCAGGTTTTCACGCTCGGATTCTTTTGACTTAAGCTTGTCTTCAATATTTTTAGTTTCATCTATGAGCCTGCTAAGTGAGCGCTGGTGGTATTCAATTTCAATATCCTTCAGTTTGCCGCTTACTTCCTTTGCTTCCTGCTGCTTCTGGGCAATTCTTTCGTATGCATTTACAGTACGCTGCCGGTTGCGGATCTCAATATTAGCTTCATTGATATTCTCTCTTGCAACTTCAAGCTTGTAGAGCGCTTCGCGGCGTCTTTCTTTGTAGCGGGTTATCCCTGCGGCTTCTTCAAAAAGCTTTCTTCTATCCTGTGTGCGGTGCGAAAGTATCTCGTTCACCATCTTTAGCTCTATCACCGAATAAGCATCGGAGCCCATACCGGTATCCATGAACAGGGCAGTAATATCTTTCAGCCTGCAGTTTACGCCATTGAGCATATAGTTGCTTGCTCCATCGCGGAAACAGCGGCGGGTTATCTTTATTTCAGTATATTCTGAAGGTAATATTCCTTTTGTATTCTGGATCGTAAGGGATACTTCTGCAAATCCAAGCGGCTTCCTGTTCTTCGTACCGTTGAAAATAACATTTTCCATTGTCGAGCTTCTCAGCACGCTGGCCTTTTGTTCGCCAATAGCCCATCTAACCGCGTCAACAATATTTGTTTTGCCGCAGCCGTTAGGGCCAACAATAGATGTCATTCCGGCATCAAAATCCACCGCGATCTTATCGGCAAAGGACTTGAAACCAAAGATTTCGAGCTTACTTAGATACAAATGTTAAGTATTAACTTAATAAATTCAATATGTTGAGCGAAGTAAGAAATACCCTGGATTCGCTGCCATTAACCACTACAAATATAATTAAAAATTGGCTAAGATTTCGCTAAAACTAAACTGTCGCCAATATTAGCTAAAGCTTCAGAAATGTCAATATGAGCTTGAAATAATCAAGGAAATATCTTGTGGTATTAAGATACAATAGTGTACCGCCTCCAATTACAACAATAGTGATAATTCCATATGCATACGCCTTCAGGAAAAATGTATCAAACAGCAGGTAGGTACCTTTAAGTATCCGGTAAAATGAAAGAATATAGATAAATGCGGCAATGCCAAGCCCTATGATAACGAAATCAGTATTAGCCTGAAGTATCCTGATGTAGAATGTGCCAATAGCCAGTAAAACTATAACCGGCATGAAGCCCCAAACAGTTATAGTATATATATTGTTAAAGCCAACTCTGTATTTGATAGTGAGACTAAAGAGCCAGATCACGAATGCAACAAGGAAGATCTTCACAAATGATAAACCTGCCAGCAGTGCAGTTAGCTTAAGCGGATTCACAACATTCTGGTCAACAAAGATCTTCGCAGCATCGTTTGATATGAGCAATGAAAGCATGATATCCATTAGCTGTGAATCTTTCCAGAAGTAAAGAAGGTTCGCGAAGAACAAGCCGCTGCCGATGGAAATAATTATTCCAAGCAGGATATTATGAAATGTTGGTATGAGGTTCTGCTCTCTTACATCAGTATAAAAAATGAAAGGCCTGAAGAGTGCCCGCCACACATTTTCGCGGAAACGGCGTACGCTGTTCGCAAGGTAAATGAATAGAATAAAAGTTATCAACCCTGTGAAAACAAAAAGCAGGGGAGCTTCTTTTGAAAATGTACCAATATTCAGGTTCGGGATATCTTCATCTAGAAATATTTTTCTGAGTATAATTGCCGGCGGACGCTGCTCCCTGTATAAAGTAAACAGGCCGGTTGTCCTCATGTATTGATTGGTAAGATCAGGGTATCTTAAATTTGGAATATCTGAATTCCAGTCTGTGAACGATTGTAAAAACCCGCCCATCAATACCGAGCCTTTTATGAGCTTGTTAAAATCTACAATGAACTTTGATTGTGCTTCAAGCGAGTTTGGGTCGCTGTAGCCTGAAGTATTAGATGGATTAATGATCTTGCCGTAATTTGATATGAATACCTTTTCCTTCTTAAGCTTCATATCGGCGATTGCATTTTTCAGCTGGCCCAGATCGCCATCGTAATAATTTATCCCTGTAATATCAACCAGGTCGCGGCACTTATCATTATAATAATTCCGTGTGGAGTAATATAGCAGCCTGTTATCAAGGCTGCGGGCTGCGCTTACCATACGCTTTACGTATGTTTGCCCGGCAGGTACCGTAACATCAAAATCGTTTCCAAGTCCGTAGGCAAATATGCAGGGATTGTTCTTATGTGCCGCTATCATTTCATTCAGCTGGTTCTCTGCAAGCTGAAGAAAATTTTCTGTCTCAAGTATTCCGCCGGGTACGGTATAAACCGGCAATTCTTCCATCAGTAAGAGCCCGTTTTTGTTACATAGATCTATCAGGTATGCGCTAGCGGGCCTGCCATAAACTTTGATAGTGTTACATCCCAGTCCTTTTATAAGCTTTACATCACGTTCAATATCTTCATATGTTGCGCATATACCGGAAGCGCCGAATTCTTCAACATAATTTATGCCTTTAAAGCTGAACTGGCTGCTGTTGAACATCAGGTTGCCCGATTTCCTTACCAGCTCGTAAAGTCCGTAATCCGTTTCATATGTATCTACAACCTGGTCTCCCTGCATAACTGTAACTTTCAGCCTGTAAAGATTAGGGTATTCCGGTGACCAGTAAACGGGCCCGTTAAGCGAAAACTTGTTTATTACCTGTATAGTTGAGTTTGATGAAATGGAGAACGCAACGGCATCACCACTTCCTTTTACAGCTCCTGATGTATCTACAAGTTCTGTTTTAACCGAAAACTTCTTATCGGATCCATACCTTTCGATATCAGTTGCACTGAGCGTTACTGTATTTTTAATATCGGCGTTAAGGTTGATATCTATTTCTGAAATTACATTTGATGATTTCACATAAAGCTTGGGAACTGCGAGTATGTATATATCCCTGTAAATTCCGCCGTAATTCTTAGGGTAATTTGCTGTATATTTCAAAGGAATCGTTCTTGAAGCATCAAGAGTATTATCGATCTTCACTTCAATCACATTTCCTGATTCTTTAATGATACCTTCGGCAACAGGTGAATTGAATGGAGTGAAACCGCCTTCGTGCTTTACGATGAAATTCCCGTTTATTATTATTTCGGCCTGGTAGTTTATACCGTCGCAGCAGATAATGTAGTTGTAATCTCCGGGTGACTCTATCCCGGTGTTAAATGACCTGGTAACGGTTACTTTACCTTTGAAATCATAACAAAACGGAACTTCGACTGTTGATGCTGAAGCTTGTTGGGATGTAATGTTCCACTGACCATTTAAATTGATCAGCTTCCTGAATTCATTATTGAGATTTTTCTGGTATGCTTCCGGTATCTGCGGTGAGTTGCGTGTAAGGAGCTTTGGCTGTGCATTAATATCAACAATAATTGCAATAAAGATCAGTAAAAATAGCCTTAAATATCGTGCCGTTTTCAGATTCAACTTAGACTGATGGAAAATTTTGGGAAATTGTTAAAAATCTTACAAATATATTAATAATTGCATGC
Source organism: Ignavibacteria bacterium (assembly GCA_014879675.1). Classification (GTDB taxonomy): domain Bacteria; phylum Bacteroidota; class Ignavibacteria; order Tepidaquicellales; family OLB5; genus OLB5. The sequence continues at coordinate 16,809 of JACSRQ010000134.1, read as the reverse complement.
AAAATAAAGGATGAACGGGCGTTTTGTACTGCAAATATCGCGATTATTTCAAACAGGCAGCTAATCCCTACAGGAATTTCGCTCTCTCAGCGGGTGTGGGGATGCGGCAGGCTTCTTTTTTGCCGAACCATTTGTATCGGTATCGTGCAATGATATTATAAGCTATGTTTCGGATGAACGGGGGAATAATGATCAGAGGATACAGCATCAAGTATGGAAAGCCAATATCCCGGGCTATCCTGAGAGCAGCCGTAGTTTTTTTATAGTACCTGTTATCTTCTATTAGAATTATTGATTGCAGGTCGTTATGATCTATGCCTAATTTCTTCTGAAGGCTGATGCCGGCTTCAGATTGTAAAGCAGCGAACCGGAATAAGTCATACTTATCCCGGTCCATAATGAAATTTACTGAGGAGTTGCAGAAACTGCAGACTCCGTCAAAAAGAATTATTTTTTGAGCGCTGCTACTCAATTAGCTTAACTATTTCAGAGTGTTAACCTGTAATAAACCCACTCTGAAAGCGGTTTAGCGCCGATCTTGTTATAAAACGCTATCGCGTTTATGTTCCAATCGAGTACGCTCCACTCAACCCTGCCGAACTTATCTTTCTTTGCGATCTTAATGAGCTCTTCAAAGAACAATTTTCCGATACCGGTATTGCGTAAAGTCTGAGTAACAAAAATATCTTCAAGGAACATTGTTTTTTTTCCAAGGAATGAAGAGTATGCGTCAAAGTAAATTGCATAACCAACAATTTCTTTTTCCTGTTTGGCGATAAGCATTTTAATAAATGGCTTCTTCCCGAATGCATCTTTATAAAGCCTTTTTACAGCTTTCTGATCAGGGGGATCGAGCCTTTCAAATTCTGCAAGCTCTCTTATTAATTCTACTATTCTCACAAAATCTGATTTCTTAGCCTTCTTGATCTTGATCTTAAGTTCTTTTTCTTTGATCTCGATGGCTTCGCCGTTTGTATCTGCCTTATTTTCTTTCATATTATATGAAACCTCCAGCACTAAAATATCTACTTATTTTTTAATTTGATATTCCATTATATTTCGTAAAGGTGAAAAAAATTCTATTCAGCATTATGAAAACAAGAACTGCAGTTATATTAATATTATTAGCTTTTTCTGCTTATTTTTCAGCAAAGTTTACTTTTTTCCCGCAAAACAGCACCCAGGCTGATACTTACAGCAAGGTCAGAATCATGGTTAATTCGGCCGAAGATATTGCACTTCTAGCGGATAATGAGATCGACCTCGATCATTACCAGGGAAGCGTGAAGGATGGTATTGTTTTGGTGATGAGTCAGCATGAGGTGGCTAAGCTAAAGCAAACCGGAATACCGCATACGGTGCTTGTGCCGGATATGACCACTTACTATGATAACAGGCCGGCACCGGATGCCAATGCAATGATGAAAAGCGCGGAGATCATGCAGAACGATAATGTTATGAGTTTCAGTTATGGAAGCATGGGCGGTTACTATACTTACGCTGAAGTTGTGCAAAAACTTGATTCAATGAGGCTGCAATATCCCAACCTGATCACTGCGAAACAGAACAGGGGTACATCAACCGAAGGAAGAACTATCTGGTCAGTGAAAATATCCGATAACCCCGATGTAAATGAATCGGGATCTGAATCTGTAATTTATTTCGACGCTCTTCATCATGCGCGTGAACCGCAGGCAATGGCAGGCACAATGTACTTCATGTACTGGCTGCTTGATAACTATAATACCAATCCTGAAGCAAAATATCTTGTGGATAACCGGGAGATATATTTTGTGCCTGTGGTGAATCCGGATGGCTATGTTTATAATCAGACCACTAATCCCAACGGAGGCGGATCATGGAGGAAAAACCGCAGGAATAATAGCGGAAGCTACGGAGTGGATCTTAACCGCAACTATGATTACGGCTGGGGGTATAACAGCGGTTCAAGCGGTACACCGAGCAGCGATACATACCGCGGCCCATCGGCAGGAAGTGAACCGGAAACGCAGGCTATCAAAAATATGTGCGCTTCTATTCTGCCTAAAATTGGATTTTCAGTGCATTCAGTTGCAGGCAGATATCTGAATACTTTGAGTTACAATGATTCGGCGATTTCGTATGATATTTATTCCGATTTCTCGGGTGACTTTGCCAGCGAAAACAATTTTACTTACGGCACAGTAATTGAAATGCTGCAATACTATTCAAGCGGCACTACCCGCGACTGGATGCACAGGGTTAACGGTACTTATTGCTGGACCCCGGAAGTTGGCGGAAGTGATTTCTGGCCGCTGCAAAATGAAATTATACCGGAGGCGAATAAAATGCTGCCGAGCTACAAGTATCTCTCATGGGTTGGCGGCGCCTATGCAAGATTTCAGAACTATACAATTCAGGGCAGCGGTTATGTGGAAAGAAACGATACTCTTAAGCTGCAGGTAGGTATCAGGAACAAAGGTCTTTCGCTGCCATCAAACAGTGTAACAGTAAGTATAACTACTTCTTATCCAAATATTACAGCTATTAACTCAAATATTAGTTACGGCAGCATCAGCGCGAGGCAGATAAAGTATAATACAGCTCCATTTACATTTAAGCTGAACAATGCTGCTGCATATATGGATGAAATCAAGCTTATTGTAAGTACTAAACAGGATAATGTTGAGACTTCGCTTGATACTATTTCTGTAATAGTTGGCAGGGGTAATGTTATGGTTAGTGATAACTCTGAAAACGGTACCGGCAGGTGGACCAAAAGCGGAAATCAAACACAATGGGATACATCATTCGTGGGCTATTGGTCAGAAGGACATTCGTTTGCCGATTCAAGGTATGGCAATTCAAAGGATAACACAAATAATTTTTTCACATTAAATGATACCATTAACCTCACCGGCGCAGTTAACCCAAGACTGGAATTCATGGCAAAATGGGCTACTGAAACAACCTTTGATTATACCAGGATACAGGTCAGCACAAATTTTGGCAGCAGTTGGACAAATCTTGCAGGCAGGTTCACATCAACCGTAGGAGGGCAGCCTTCATATCACGGAGTGCAGTCATGGATCTATGAAAGAGTTAACCTGAATCCATACATCGGCCAGAGGATAAGGCTTCGTTTCAACTATGTATCAGATAACGGGCTGCCCGGCGATGGCTTCTATTTTGATAACTTCAGGGTAGTTAATTACACTGATGGTCCTGTTGGCATAACACAGAGCGGAAATGAAGTGCCTCTCAGGTTTGGGTTATCTCAAAACTATCCTAATCCGTTTAACCCCGCAACCAAGATCAAATTTGATCTCGCGCGTTCAACATTCGTTAAGATCTCAGTTTACGATGTTGCAGGCAGAGAAATTTCGGTCCCGGTTTATCAAAATATGAGTGCGGGAAGTTATGAAATGGAGTATGATGCCGGAAATCTACCAAGCGGAGTTTATTTCTACCGAATTGAAGCTGCAGAGTTCACATCGATCAAAAAGATGGTTCTTGTAAAGTAGGTTAGTATTGTCAGGTTTGTAAATAACTAAGTTAACGACGTAAAATCCTTGAACAGTAATTTTGTTTATTACCCTCACCCCCGGCCCCTCTCCCGAAGGGAGAGGGGAGATAAAACTCGAAATTCTCAATATTCCCCCTCTCCTTTTAGGAGAGGGGGTTAGGGGGTGAGGTCAAACACACTGTAACTTCTTTCTTGTAAAAAGGCAATCTCTTCAAAGGGATTGCTTTTTTTTTGTTATATAAAGATATTGCCGTTCATTTATCCCGGGAAAATATGAAATTTCTACTTAGAGCAGCGTTTTTATTTATGATCATTGTTTCAGTCTCTTTTTCACAAAACGATCCTTTCGGACGCGCAATTGATTCACTTTTCAGAGTGCATTACAGCGATACCACTGTGGGTGTTTCGATCGGGGTAATTTACAAAAATCCCGTTACAAATGAATTTATCAAAAGATATTTCTACCACGGCGAAAAAGACAGGTCCACACATGCAAGACCTGATAGTGCTACTGTTTACCAGATAGGCTCGGTAACCAAAACTTTTACCGCAATGGTAATGGCTTATATGCTGCGCTACAATATGGCGAACAGGTATGACCTGATAAAGAGTTATCTGCCTGATTCACTAAGAGTGCCTTATTGGCTGAATGGCAGTGATACAACAAAAATAAATCTGATAGAGCTTGTCACACATTTTTCTGGTTTGATAGATGAACCGCCGGCAATTAACTATCCTTATACGATAAACCATATGTTCCGCTACCTCGATACATGTCATCTGCTTACGAAGCCGGATTCAATATGGCGGTATTCAAATATCGGATTTGCGACACTTGCCACCGGGCTTACTATGCATGCGGGGCGTGACTCTATAGAGCAGATGTTTCAGCAGATCATTACCGATTCACTTGGCATGACTGATACAAAAATAACGCGCACGCTTTCTATGATACTGCGCTCGGCAAAAGGATATGTGAGGAATAATTCAAACGTTTGGGTGCTTGCCGATAGTAATAAATCAACATGGCCCGCATTTAACGGCGCGGGGGCGATACGATCGACTATCAAAGATATGACGACTTACCTGGAGTACCAGATGAAGCTGACAAACTCAACCCTTAACCCGCTATTGGATACTATGCACCGGCATATTAAACGGATAAATCCCGGCGCACCAACGCAGCAATGGCAGGGGATGGCATGGGCTTCGAACCGCCTGAAATTCCAGCTCAACAATCCGTGGATACAATACAAAGATGGCGGCACTCCGGGTTACAACAGCTTTATCACTTTTTATACTGATTCAGTAACAGGGATCAAAGGAGGAGTTGTGATACTCTCAAATTCCGGCACTTCAGCAAATTTTAATAACTCCGGTTACATCGATGCGCTTTCGATGGATGTGCTGCAGTATTTGCATTCAGTTTACTCAACTATAGGTATTCAGCCGGTAAGCAGCGAAATTCCGCAGAGCTTTAGGCTTGAACAGAACTATCCAAATCCTTTTAACCCGGTTACAGCAATAAGCTTCAGTGTTCCGGAAGCGTCAAACGTTAAGTTATCTATATTTGATGTTACTGGAAAGGAGATTGCCATTTTGGTTAATGAGGATATGAAAGCAGGTATATACAAAGTGAAATTTGACGCTGTAGATTTGCCAAGCGGCGTTTATTTCTGTAAGATGGCAGCAATGGATTTTACTGATTCGAAAAAGCTTGTCCTTGTAAAGTAAGCTCAAGCTATTCATTATATATCAAAATAGACCTGTTTTTTTAGAGTCAATATAGTATTTTACATACAGTTAAACTGCTGTTTTAACCAAACTGCAGATTCAATTTTTAACAGGCATGATACTAGAAAAACAGAATAATTTATTTCATTTAATGGAAATCTCAACATGAAAAATTATTATACTATTGCATTGATCGTTGTGTTTTTTTTCTGCTTCAGTTCAATTACACACAGCCAAAAGAGCAAAGAGTCCGGAACAATCAGTGAAGAAGCATGGCAAAAGGAATTTGATTCTCTAAAAGCCGAGAAGAAGTCGCTCATTAAGAGTTCAAAGTCACTGGATCTTGAAATTGACTCGCTTAAGTTGAATTCAGTTTATCTGGATAAACTGAAAAAAGAGTGTGACTCCTGCACATACGCACTTGTCGGGAAGCGCAATTCCGCAGAACTGGTAAACTTCAGAAAGTACTTTGAAGAATCTGAAAAAATACTGAATCTAAAAGAAGGGTCGTATAGCGATGCAAAAGAACGATACGAAAAGTTATTATTACAGCCTGAAAAATGTTTGCCTGAATTCGCAGAAAGACTGTTCAAACTAAAAGACAAATTGAGATATTGGCCGCATGACGATAGCCAGCACAAGTAAAAGTTAAGAATGTGTAAAGTCCGGGAGATACTTTTATTTTTGAAAGTTAACTTAAGTGTAGTAAAAAACCCCCCATTCAAATGGGGGGTTTTTGTTTAACTATCAAAGTTTGTTACTCGTTCACATATTTTGAAAGATTTATAACCTGGCTTTGAACACTGATGCTGGGAATACCCATCATCTGTCCTGATTGTACCACGGTGCCAAGCACAAGGCTTTCTGATACATTTGATGTGTTGGTTTTATTATACTGAACTATCCAAAGGTCAGCAGGGAAACCTGTCAGGTTCGTGATGAAATCCGGCAGGTTCAATGTACCTGCAGCCGGCATAAGTATCATGTTTCTCGTCTGGTTTGTTCCGGTAGAGAAAAACGTATTCCCGTTCAGTGAGCTCGAGGCCGGTACGAAGTTTTCGTTGAACTTTATCACCGGGTTTGTTGAGTTAGCAAGGCTGAGTGACGCATCACTGTTCAGCAAATTGGTGGGCGAAGTGGTTATCGATACATCCGCGTTTATAATAACATCAAGCGCGCCTGAAACTATATTCCTTGCGGAAGTATCCTGTATCAGGTTAACAAGCTGGTTAGTAGAAAAGAACGCTGTAAGCTCGATGACACCGCTTGAAGTGATTAGCGGGTTAGGAGTATATATCCTGAGCGAAGTATCGCTGGGCACTCTATATACATAAAGCCATGCGCCTATTGTTGAAGGATCATTTATCGAATTTATAACCGATAGCTCGGTCTTTCCGTTAGCCTTAACATTTTTTCCGAGTATTAAAACGAGCTGGGTTCCTGCGCCGTAATCGGCAACAGCCTCTTCATTTGCCGCAACGAGGCGTTCACCGGCTGTCACTTCAACAGTGGTAACGGTATTAATAATTTCTTCGGGCGAGCATGCATTCATGAAAAACGGAAGCGTAACGATCGAAACAACAAGCAAAAGTGGTAAAATTAAGCGTTTAAACATATATTCCTTTTTAGTTAGTATTAGATACCTTATTTAACAAAGATACTCAAAATAGGTTTCGAAAGTCTATGATAATAGTAGTTGTTATATGTAAATAATTGTGTAAGCCATTCCCGCGAAAGCGGGAATCTCAAACTAACATACCTCGTCAATTTCCAGGCTTGATATCATTCCCTTGCTATGTGTCATTCCAGCAAAGGCAGGGAGCTCCTTTAGAATTCAGAAAAACTGATGAAATACAAACATTTCAATCCATTGAACAAATATGATCTGCAAGAATGACTGTCTATTTCAGAAAGAGATTCCCGCCTGCGCGGGAATGACAAACAACCGCCTTCGCGGGGACTAAATCGATGTATAAACATTCGTTTCATACAAAAACTCAATCTTTCCATTCTTTTGATGCAGCTCAAATATTCGTTTCAGCTCGGCAAGCATTGGTTCGTACAAGGGGCTATCATATTGCGGAGTGTAAGAAGATGAAAGCAGCCTGCCTGTAACGCCTTCCAGATTGAACACCTGCTTATTCGGAAAGCTGCGGGTGATGTATCCGTTTGCAAAGAGTTCTTTCAGCTTGTTCTCATCTACATTTTCATGCCTAACTGTAGTATAGTCTGTTCCGTATTTAATCAGCAAATTTTCATAATCAATCAAAAAAGGATTCGCATCAAGAATTCTTTCATTCCACATTAAACATATCCTGCCTGCGGGCTTTAGTATTCTATTGAATTCCATCTTTGCTTTTGGAATATCAAACCAATGGAATGCCTGCGCGCAAACGATAAGATCAATTGACACATCCGGCAAGGTTGTATCCTCAGCGGATGTATTTATGCTTCTGAAATTCTCATATCCCGCAAGCAACTTTTCAGCAGCTTCGCGCATTGCATCATTCGGCTCAACGGCATATACAGTGTTGCCGTTCTTTAGAAATAATTCCGTTGATATACCCGTACCTGAACCTATATCTGCACTTATTGAATCAGGTTTAAGGATATTTTCTGATTTGAGATATTCAATTACTTCAATTGGATACCCCGGACGGTATTTGATGTAATTTTCAACTCGGTTAGTGAAGCGGGTGGTGGAGTTGGACATTCAGTTGTGTTATTTTTCCAAAAGATTAGCTGACGGAGAGTAATATGCCGTTCTCCAAAATTGCGCGGGATTGATATAACCCGGGCTCTCATTACTATGTAGCTTGATAAGATCATTACCCTTACCTTTTATCTGCAGTTCGGCCCGTATGCTTGTTTTAACACCGCCGGAGTATTTCGGAACTGAATATTTCCAATACTGCATAGGATCTATTTTGGTATCTACGTAACTCATTCCGCAGGAACTGCTTGGATAATTTTCGATTGATCTCCAAATACCATTATTATCTTTTGCCTGTAATACCAGATACAAAGCGCCATCCACTGATGGAGCGGATACCTGGAAATCCAGGTCATTAATCAGATACAATGATATACCTTCGTATTTGTTTAGATAATCTGTCTCTTCGTTTGTTAATACTAACGAAATATCATTCTCATCATAATCAATTTTGTCAAGTTCATCAATTATTTTATTTTCAATATGATTATAAGAATAATATGAATTCCTTACAGAAGACTCTATACGGTAATCAATATCCAATTTTGTAGAATCCTTTTTAGGACTTTGCTGAACCCACACACATTTTCCCTGCTTGTTATAGTAGGAGGGTTTCCCATTTTCTATCACGAGAATTAACCCGTTCACATATCCCCGGTAATCAGCGTATTCAAAAGCGGGTTCGTGAATAATTGTTCCGTTAATAGTGCATATCCCGATCTTGCTCAAGTTTGTTTCATTCCCAATTGGAATGTAATTATCATTTTCATCGGTTAGATATTTTCCAAAAAGAAAATAGCCGTCTTTAATTCCACTAAAATGAAAATTCTCAAAAAAAGGCTCTACCAAGAAATTCAACGTAGTATCAACAACACCATATTTCCTCTCCTTTTTTGGATCTGTTTCTCCTCTAAAATTGTACAAGGAAGTATAAGATGGCATTGACTTATTCCGCTCCGGAAAATAGAAAAAGCGTGCACCATATGGCTCCCCTTGATTGTCAATGTATCTATATAATCCATTGGTATCGTTAACCACATACTTGCCATTTACGAATTCATATGAAAGATTGGAATCCAGATACTTAACGATTTCGCCTTTCAGGTTTTTTAGATACTTTACACCTATTCCCTGGGCCATTGCACCATTGCTAAAAAGTTCAAAATCATATTTTTCTTCTATAAATGTGCTTTCTGCAGATACTTCTTTGGATAGATCAAATCCTAAAACAGGTTCTTTTTTATAAATCAGCTCACCCTGTTTGTTGATATAACCTTCGGCATAATTTTGTAGGGAGTTTATATTATTAATATACCAAAGGACATGAGCAAAGCCATTAACGAATGGTTTGATATGTGTATATTTTCCCAAAGGAACTATAGTCACTCCGTTAGAATCGACTGCCGTGTAAAATGCCAAGTGTTGTACCCTATCATAATGCGATGCGATTACAACGCCTTCGGTTCTGCTTTTTATTCTCTCGTATACTGTATCAAGAATTAGCTTTCCTGTTCTATTAATTGCTCCCTGTGTTCTATAGGATTGGCTTACAATTGATATTCCGTTCTCAAAATTAGTTGCGTCATTATATATGAAATCCATTAGATTAACACCTGCTTTATCGATGAAGTTTACTTTGCCATTTAAGAAAACTTTGCCGAGCCCCTGGTCAAAGGGTTCGCAAAAATCATAAATGGGAGGAAAAACATATTTCCCTGATTCATCAATGTATCCATAATAACCGTTTTCTCTCACGGGTGCTAATCCTTCGGAGAATTCGCCCGCAGCTTTGTATTTTGGTGGAATGATTACTTGTCCTGTTGAATCAATGAATCCGTATAAACCGTTTTCGTAAATCCTGAATAACGGCTTATAGTTTTCCTGTGCAATTACAATACTGCTTAAAATTGAAATAACGAATAAGAGCTTTGTTATTTTTTTCATTATAGTAAGATTTGTTACAATATAGCTTCGAAACTTAGGGTTTTCAATTCAATTTGTTATTGCTAATTTCCTGTTATTTTATTCATTTTAAGGCAATATTTGCGTGTTGTTTAGTATTATTCACCGAACTAATAGAAATCATCGAAAAATTTAATGAATAACGAAGTACGAGTTAGATTTGCACCATCACCAACGGGCTATCTTCACTTAGGCAGCCTTAGGACAGCATTGTTCAACTACCTGTTCGCCAAACATCATGGCGGGAAATTTATTTTGAGGATCGAAGATACCGACCAGTCACGCAAGGTTGAAGGGGCTGTTGAGAACCTGATAAACATTCTGAATGAAATGGGATTGAACTATGATGAAGGTCCGGGTGTTGGCGGTGATTTCGGCCCGTACTACCAATCAGAGCGGCTGGATATCTACAAAAAATACTGCGATGAGCTGCTTGTTAACGGACACGCGTACTATGCATTCGAAACTGCCGAAGAGCTTGATGAAATGCGCAAAGTTCAGCAAATTCAGGGTAAGCAAACAATGTACGACAGGCGGGCAAGAGTCCTTTCTGAAAACGAATATAATGAGAAGATCGCTGCCGGATTGCCTTATGTTATCAGGCTGAGAGTACCGCTTGATTCGGAGATAAAGTTCAATGACCTCATACGCGGCAATGTGCGCATTGATACCAATCTGATCGATGACCAGGTGCTGCTTAAAAGCGATGGCTTCCCAACATATCATCTTGCGAATGTTATTGATGACCATTTAATGGAGATTACCCATATCATCCGCGGGGAAGAGTGGCTTACATCTGTTCCGAAGCACATCATACTTTACAATGCATTTGGCTGGGAAGTGCCGCAAATGGCGCATGTCCCGCTGATTCTAAACCCCGACAAATCCAAGCTCAGCAAGCGACAGGGCGATGTCGCTACCGAAGATTATCTGAAAAAGGGATACCTTAAGGAAGCGCTGATAAATTTCATGGCATTGCTCGGGTGGAATCCAGGTGAAGGCGAGGAGAAAGAAATTTTCAGCTTAAAAGAGCTGGAGGAGAAGTTTACTATTGAAAGAGTTAACTCTGCCGGCGCGGTATTTAACGTTGAAAAGCTGAACTGGATGAACGGCGAGTATATCAAGCATACTGAACCCGGAAAGCTTACGGAGCTTGTTATTCCATACCTGAATGCAGGCGGAATAGACACAAGCGATATCGAAAAAACTAAACGTGTTGTTATTGCTATCAGGAATTATTTAAACAAGCTTGATGAATCAGTTGAACAGTCAAAAGTTTACTACAGCGAGGTTAAGTTAAACGATGTTCACCTTGAGATAGTGAAAAGCGAATCATCCAAACAGGTTTTTGAACTGCTGGGTAAAAAGGTTGAGGCTATGACCGAAATCACCGCTGATAATTTTAAGACTGTAGTAAGTGAAGTTCAGAAGGAAACCGGCGTGAAAGGTAAAAACCTGTTTATGCCTGTCAGACTTGCATTGACGGGCGAAGAACACGGCCCAGAGCTTGGGATGATAGCCTATGTATTGGGCAGGGTAGAAGTAATTAAAAGATTAAAAGATGCCCTCGATTGATCTAAGCTGGTGATAAATACATAAAGGAAGCGAATAAGAAATTTGACAATGATAAACAAAAAATTAATTCAATGAAAAACCTGATATTTTTATCTTCACTCGCGTTCATCTTCCTGTTTTCTTCATGCGGTAAGCAGGATCAGAAAGTTGAAACTCAGAACCAGAGCTCAACACAGAATATCGCGCCCAACAACGAAACATCCGTCAACCAATCTGCTGACATAAAAAAATGGATCGGGCAATACACGTTCGAAGAATCAGCAAAGAATGTTACAGGCGATGGTGCGCAGTCATGGAATTATGTGATTGATATAAAGGCCAAAGACGACAATACACTTGTTGCTGAAATACAGGTAGATGGCTTTCAAACTATGAGCAGGATAAATGCTGATGTTAAGCCTTCTACAAAGAGTGCGGAGTTTATTTTCAATTCATACGGCAAAGATAACATGTTTGAGCTTTATAAAAAAGGCGACCGGCTTTTTACATTTGAGCTGAATGATAAGAACGAGATCATAACTAACTGGGATAAAATGAAAGCAAATGTGCTTGATAACCAAAAAGGCGGCAAAGTGATGTTCAAACGTATAGCATCATAACTTACAGCATCATAACTTACAGATGCCCCGCTGATATAACAATTGCAAATGAAAAAGTGCATCTGATGATGCACTTTTTACCCGGCAAATCCGAAATTTTTATTCTTTTATGCTGTTTGTTTATCTTTACCGCTGAAAAGATGTTTAATCCATTTCCAGTGAACATAAACATGGAATCCGAATAATGCAGCAAAAACGAGAACTATAGCGAGGTGAATTTCTGCCCATTGAGAGCTTGTAAGGCTGAGAACGCTCCAGTTTCCTGTACCTCCTTCTGCAGCAAGCAGTACGCCTGTTAGTACAACAGCTACGAAAGTAAAAATTGCTGATAACTTACAGGTCCTTGAAGTTGGCAGGATATTTTTGGCGGTCAGCGATAGTTCAGCTTCACCTGTCCTGATAGCTTTCTTTTTGTACTCTGCAATTATATGAATTACGATTGCTGCCAGCAGTAAAAAAAGAATTATGAAGAAATACATTTTATACTCCTTTCAAAATCTCATCGTAACTTGTGTATTCTACTTTAAGCGGTGGGTATCTACATGATCAATAGTAAACTGCATTACAAATATAATATTCAATTTTCGCGATTGCACCGCAAAAACACATACATTTTATGTTTTGGATAACAATCATATTTATAAATGACAGACATATTTGTAAATGACAAAGCACCCGCATTATTCTGCAGGTGCCTTATTGTCATTGCCAAAGCTCTGTTGTTCCTAATTCCCGCCGGTTTTGAAACGGAAATAGTCGGTTGACCAGTATGTAGTACCTCCTACTGTATTCCCTGCTTTCCAGTAATAAACTGAATTTGCCGTAAGTGCTGTAGGCATGGTAAATGTATTCCCGGTTACATCATAGGTGTAAAGCGGTGTTGCAAATGTCGGGTTTACATCTATGATGAGAACGGTAGCAGTGCCAGACCATTCAAACGTTACAGCCCTTGAAACATTGGAGTCACCTTCATATGGTTTAAGAAGCCCGGGTGGATTTGTACTGACCGATTTGCTATCTGTGGCGCTATCGCACCCATAAACAAATACAGCCATAAAAGCCAAAATGAGTAAAGCCAGAATGTGTTTCATTGTTCCCTAAGATTTTATCCAAATATATATGAGAGGAAATGCAAATTAAGTATTCAATTTATAGCATTAAGTAACCTTTACTGCTAGTCAAAACAGCTATTTAATGGGGATATTTATCATGGTTTGATATTCTGAGTTATGGTAATTGCTTGTAGGAATTTTTGAGTGTGCCAAAAAACGCTTAAAATGATGAAACTTACAAGGGAAAATTACTACAAATATTTGTCTTTGTTGATGTTTAGAGTTATATTTGCTCACTTTAATTAACCAAATCCAAAGGAGAAAAATGAGAAAACTCAATTTTAGTTCGCTTGCTGTAGTTTTGATTATTTTAGCATTTGCGCTCAGCAGCTGCGGAGGCAAAAAAGATTCCAAAACCGAAACAAAAACAGATACAAAAACTGATACAAAAACTCAAACAACAGATAAGAAAGAAAGTGATAAAAAGAAGAAGGATTTTAAGAAGTCTGATGCGCCGAAAAAAGAACTCAAATCAGAGGTTCCTTCCGACTGGACTGAGCTTGTTTCGAAAGACGGCAAATTCACTTTCAGTGCACCTTCAAACTGGACCATAGCTTCGGATACCGAAAACAAGTTTACTGCTATGAGCGAAGATAAATCAATGGGTACTACATTTGTAATCTTCTCAAATGACCAGATAACATCTGATGAGCTTCTTGGTTTAGCACTCGCTGATTTCGATTTTGATCCGGATGGCGAAGCTTTTGCTTACACAGAAGGAAATATGGAAGGTTACATTACCGCAGCCAGAGGTAATATTGGCGGCGAAGATATGATGATGTATGTTATGAGCGCAGTTGAAAACGGGGGCAAAGGTAATTACATCCTTTACGTTTTCACACCCACTGCAAGCTTCGAAAAGAACAATGCAACTATGGAAAAAGTATTGTACAGCGCTAAGCTGAAATAGATCCAGCAGAATTCTGTTTCCGGAAAAGCGGTCAATAGACCGCTTTTTTTATGGGCAAAATTGCGGGTTCTTTTGTGGATTTCATAGGGGCTAATTGCTTCCTTTTCTTATAAGAATTTTGCATTATTTTTGCAGCAAGAAATATATTTGATCAAAATATTTAAATTTACAATGGAAAATAAACCCGATTTTGATTTAGATTTGGCGAACAAATGGTTTGGAGTTAATTACAACAACGGGATTTTCCCGCTGCTCGAAAAAACTGACAGGACTGATGAAGAAACAGAAAAGATGATTCAAATGGCATTTGCTTCAACAATACATTGGTCTGAGTTCAGCGGCTGCAAATATGCCAACAAAGTCCGTGGTATAAATATGATAGCAACTGCACTTGCTTACGCAGGGAGGAAAGAAGGTTCACTTTATTATGCACGGAAAAATTTCGAAATGGTAACCGAAAAACAGGGAGAAGTAGAAGATTTTGATGTTTCGTTTATGCTGATGCAGTATGCTCGGGCATTAGCGCTTAATGAAAGGCTTAGTGAAGCGCGTGAGAGATATATTGAATGTCTTCAATCGATCGAAAAAATTGCAGACGCTGAAGATAAGAAAATTGTTATGGGTGACCTCAACTCCGGTCCCTGGTATGGATTAAACCAATAACGGTAAAACTGATAATCTCTATATTTTTGTATTTACAATCTATTTCTATTCAGTTTCAAGTTAACAATTACACCTGTCAAATAGATTACGAATGAAATGAGTGTTATAGGAGGCAAACCGCCCGGCCACTTATCCGGTGCCAGCCAGCCCTGGAATCCCATGCAAAATAAATGAGTAAGCAGCAATAGAGTTACAGCCGCCTTCACCGGCATCGAAAATACAAAAGCCCTCAGTCCGGCGCGCCGGCAGGATTCTGATTCTATAGAATAAAAAATTTCTGCAAATGCTGCAAATGTTAATGCGCCGGCCGTCAGGCTGATTCCGCCCGCCAGATTGAACATCCCGGCTGCATCATAGAGCTTTATGTAATTTAGAGGGTTCAGCAAAATGAGGCTTAATAATACATGTACAAAAATGTAAAGGAAGCCGATGCCCGCAAAAGCACTCTTTGAATCCTTTAGTATAGCTAAAAGCTTAGAACCGGATTCACTTCTTTTGTTCAGTATTATACTCAAAGTAAGCAGAATTATCCCTGAAAAAGAAACAGCTTTGTTTACAATATAGAGCGGCAATTGCTCCCATGGAACACCGCCGAATACATTATAGCGCAACACAGAATAAACCAGCGCTGCAATGGTTACAGCGCTGATAACATAATAAGTATTATTGAGCAATTGCGATACCGGTTCTATTTAATAACAGCTATTTTTTTGGAAATGAAGTTGTTGCTTCCGGATAGCATAATGAAGTAAGCTCCGCTTGATAAGTCTGTTGAACTAAACTGTTTTTCATAATGACCGGGCTTCAGGTTTCCGCTGCTAACTATGTTCAGACTTCTGCCGCTTATATCAAAGAGCTCCAGCCTGTAAGTATCTTCTTTAAGTATATCGTAGCTGATTGTGAATTGCGGATTTGAAGGATTTGGGTAAATCTCATTTAACGAAAAATCTGTAATAACGCTTTCGTTTTCTAAAATTCCTGTTGGGTTTTTAGTGAGCTTCACTGTATCAAGCAGGGTATTCAGATTGTTGTAAATTCTAAGAGTAAAAGAGTTGCTTGTTACTTCACCAATACCGAAATTATAATCACGTACTGATTTTATTGTGTATGATGCATTAGTTGGATTATATAAAGGAGCTCCCCCGCCACCAAGCACCATATGCTCAATACCGCTAACTCTATTGTGCTGATAGAAGTGTGAGTGGCCCGAAATAACCATATCTACTCCTTTAGGCACGAAAATATTAGTTGATAATGTTTTCATACCTGCATCTTCTCCATGACCTCCCGAACAGTAACCGGGGTAATGAGATATTACTATCTTCCATGTTTTATTTGTAGAACCAAGATCTGCCATGGCGAAATTATACTGATTGCTGCCAACTGAATAACTGACAAGATTATTTAGTACCAATACGTGCATGTTCCCATAGTCAAATGAATAATAATCTTCAGTGCCGCTTTGCACTGTTATACCTTTGGTGAATGCCTTTGTGTTCGTTGACCAGCTTTCATGATTGCCCGTGGCAAGAAAAAACGGGTATTTAGAAAGCAGGTTCAGTTCGCCCTGCCTGAAAAACTCATTCTTGAAGTCGTTGTATGAACCTGTGTTGGCCACATCCCCTCCATTAAGATAGAACCTTGGATTGTATTGCGGAATCAATTGGCAAATTTGGTCATGAACTGCAGTGCCTGTTCTGTAATCCCCGATCCATACGAACCTGAAATCTACCTGTGAAGCTGGGGCTGTAACAAAATTGTAGCCACTTGAAGTTGATGCATTCTGTCTCGCACGGTAGTAATATGTTGAATTATCATCTAAGCCATTTAGATAAACCTTATGAACATAAGTATTGTTTGTGGTTGTGCTAATTACGGCTGTTCTGGAAGTGCTTCCATATGAAGCTGTTAAGCCGTAATCAACAGTAACTGTATCTGTGGTGCTGCACTCCATCAGAACCCAAACGCTGTTTGGCTGAACGCCCATCAGGTAAGGCTGCATTATGATCTGAGAATTTGAAAAATTAAAAACAGCA
>JACSRQ010000053.1 GCA_014879675.1 Ignavibacteria bacterium | reverse complement strand
AAACACATTGAGCCGAGTTTTACTTAAAGTGTATGATATATCGGGCAAAGAAATTACAAAACTTGCAGAAGGAGATTTTGATTCTGGTGTTTTCGAGGTCGAGTTTGACGGCAGTAATCTTGCAAGCGGTGTATATTTCTATAAAATAGACGTGACTACATTGAACAAAGTTGTAATAGAGAGTATTACCGAAACCAAAAAAATGATACTTATCAAATAGTGGAACCCTTTTTAAACAAAAAGACCTATCTTTAACGGATAGGTCTCTTTTTATATCTGAAAATTCAGAACACAATTTTTTAATTCCCGCCGCGGAATTCTTTATCTATAACATCAAACTCGCCGGGGTAAGTGATCGGACCGAGCACAGTCTCAACTGTCGGCTGAACTTTCAGCGTTATACGTGATGATGAACCGTTCTTGCCGCCTAATGCCAGGGCAAGATTTATAACATTATCATATCCCGCATCCTTAAAGAATTTCAGCAGGTCAAATGACATACCGATAGGAATATTGGTGGTCTGCCCCACTCCGGGAACCGATACATCCCTCACGTTGCCGTTAATAGTCTCGTTGTTATCTATGAACAGGCGCCATGCAAGATTTTTTATAACCGCAGAAGTATTTTTTGTTCCGCCGGTACCGTCATTTGGATTCTTAGCCGCAACGTTGAGTGTAAACTCAACCGGAAGCTTGCCCTGTGTGAATGACGCCAGCAGGTTCGCCGCATCCAGCACACCGATATTAGAAAGCGAGGAAAAATTTGAAACAGGCACATTGGCAACCTTCATTCCGGTTACCTTATCCAGCTTGAACTGGAGGCGCTGCACATTTGTGATCGCATCCATAACCCCGGAGCACCCAAAGTTCATAAATGCGGCCGTTACGAGCACGAGGCTCAATATCTGTTTGTAGTATTTTTTCATTTAATATGTATCTTTCATTTAGATTTGTTTCACTAATATACCAAAAAATCTTTAAAATCCGAAGAGCAGTCCCGCGTTGAACTGTATGGTAGCAATTGACCTGCTGTTCCCTATCGGGTGTTTGCTGTTGCCCGCGCTGAAATTTGGATCAGCGGCATCATTCAAATTTGTATAAGCATCATTCCTGTCATTCGAATTTGTTACGCCGTCATAGCTTTTCCCGAACAGGTTGATGAGGTTATACCTCAAGCTGAGATCAAGCACAAAGCTCTTGCCGAATCCTACTTCCGTGCCGATCGAAAATCCGAGCCCCGTCCTCGAAGCGGATTTAATGCTCTTTTCGCCTGAGGATACTTCTGATGTACCCTGGAAATTATATGTACCGCTTATGGTTGTAAAGAGAAGGTCAATTCCCGCATAAGGTTTTACCGGGCTGAACGGAATTCCAAAACCGAACTCCGTACCAAGCGTAAGCATGAAAATATTGTTCTTTATTTCAAGTGTGCTGTTCGGCTGGTCGGGATTTGCATTTCCGTTGTTATCCAGCGAAGCATAGCTGATAGAAAGCCTTCCGTTTAACGGGCCAAGCTGAACCTTGCCGATCACTCCATAATGCAGGCCTGATCTTAAACCGTACTTAGTGCCGTTATAAAAATCCTTAACGTCACCGCTGTAATCAACAGTTGGTGATGTTAACCCCAACTGCGGACCTATTTTAAGGCTTATCTGTGAGTATACATTGCTGAAGCCAAGCGCTGTAACAATTACAGCAAGTAATATTATCTTTTTCATAGTTGTTTAGATTTTCACCGTATAATTAAGTTATTTTACAGGCATTTAGAATCAAATTTGCCGGAATGCCGCTTGACTAATTAACACCCCCATACTGCAATAGGTTCAGCATTAATTTGATTTACATACTCAGAACTTATAGTCGAAACCGATCTCGACAGTGCTGAGGTCAAAATTCCCGAGGCCAAGCCTCATAACGCCTGCTGCTTTTGGTGCGAAGAAATATCTCATACCGGCCTGCCCCCATACAAACAGTCCGCTCTTATATGTCTGCTCATAACCTATCAGCGCGGCGTTATTGTAAGCGGTATATTTTGAGCTTACATTATTGTAGCCCAGAACAAGTCCGACGAACGGAACAAATCTGCCGCCCGCTATTTGATTAAAATTATAATTGGTCTGGCCGCCAATTGTGAAGTTAGTATATTTTAGTTTGCCTGAATTATCCATTATGTCTTCAGAATAAGTCCAATACCGCGTAACCGCACCAAGGCAGAATAAGCCGATTCCTGATTGCGGAAGTTCGTATTCATAATTAGCGCCGAGGATTATATTTGATGACTTGCTCGAAAATCCGAGAGTTGCACCGAGAAGATGATTACCTTCCTTTAATTGAGAATAATTTTGTGTTAAATTGAGGAGTAATACGGAAGTCAATATGAACAGGTATTTCAATTTATCCTCCTTTTTCAGATTGGTTTAACAAATATAATATATTGTTTTTGTGCAAACAATAATCATGTAAATATTGTTGTAAAGTTTATATAACCGATGAAACATGTAATATCAATAATAGTATTTCTTCTATCACTTGATGCGGTTGCCCAGCAGTCATCAAATATGCGGCTGCTTGCCAATCTGAATTCGCATTCCGGTGACGGGCAGTATTCAGCATGCTGGGGCTACACATCACCACAGGGAAAAGAATATGCAATTCTAGGATGCGCCAAAGGTACAGCATTTATCGATATTACCGATACGAATAATATCTATGAGGCCGCGTACCTGCCCGGACTTGACCAGGCTACATGCTGCAGGGAAATGAAAGTTTACGGCAGCTATGCTTATGTTGTTGCAGATGGTATCGCAAGCGGGCTGCAGATAATTGACATGCGGTATCTTCCTGATTCGGTAAGCCTCGTAAATACATTGTACTTCCCCGGTTTTACTATGGGACATACAATATCACAATCCGGCCCATACCTGTATATTAATGCCGGCGATTATAACATAGGCGGATTGTTTGTATTAGATCTGACCGCCGACCCTGAGAATCCAATAAAGCGCGGCGAGTGGGAAGAAGCTGTTGTGCATGACTCACGTATAATTAATGATACAATTTTTGCATGTAACATCTACTCTCCGCCAGGCACAATTTCAGTGATTGATGCGAGGGATAAAGATAACCTTGTTACCATAGCAAGTTGGCAGAACCTGCCGCAGCCCGGTCCGCATAACATCGCCATTTCTGAAAACAGGCAAATTGCGTATGTAACTGATGAGATCGGCGGTAATCCAAGGCTGCTTAAGATATGGGATATCAGCAACCTTAATAATGTTATCAAAACTGCCGAGTGGCACCCGCCCGGAATAACAACATCTATCATACATAATGTTGAGCTGTACGGTGATTATCTTTTTGCCGGGCATTATACCGCAGGACTCAGGGTGGTTGATGTGCGCAATCCGTTCGCCCCTGTTGAAGCTGCTTACTATGATACCTACCCCGCCAATAATGACTTCCTCTTTGAAGGATGCTGGGGGCCGTATATATTCCCCACCGAAAAAATAATCGCATCCGACAGGAACTCCGGGCTATATGTATTCAGAACGAATTTTCCGCTGACTGGAGAAACACCAAATACATTTTACGAATTTTCTCTTGGCACTAACTATCCTAATCCGTTTAATCCCGAAACAAAAATTACATATAGCATCAGAAGGGATAGCCATGTACAACTTAAGGTTTATGATGCTTCCGGCAGACTTGTACGCACGCTGGTTGATGAATTTGTGAAAACAGGAAGCCGCACCGTAACCTTCAACGGCGAGGGCCTTTCTTCAGGGATCTATTTTTATAAGATAACGGCGGAGTACACCGAAGGAACAAAGCAGGTTTATACATCTTCGGGGAAGATGGCACTTATCAAATAACAAGATCAAACAGGCAACAAAATACTTATTATATGGGCACAATTATTCCGGTTGAAAAGATCACTAAAGACGGAAAGAAAATTCTAATCCGCACAGCACAGGTCAAAGATGCATCTAAAATTGTAAAGCTGATGAAGGATGTAATCAAAGAGGGACATTTTACACTTTCAGAGCCTGATGAATATAATGTAACTGCGGCAGATGAAGAAAGAAAAATTGCCAAGTGCAGGGATACTGAGGGAAAAATTTATCTTGTTGCTGAGCACAAAGATGAAATTGCAGGATTCATTTGTTTTGATAGCTGGCCTACCAGAAGAACCTGGCATACCGGTTTATTTTCTGTCTATCTGAAAAAGAAATGGCGTTCAAAAGGTGTTGGCAGTATGCTTATTAAAGCCATGCTTGATTGGGGGAAAACGGATCCGGTCAATAGGAAGATCTCGCTGGCGGTATTTTCCACAAATAAAGGAGCCATTGCGCTCTACCGGAAACTTGGATTCAAAAATGAGGGTTGCTGCAAAAGAGATATGATAATCGATGGAAAGTACGTAGATAGCGTTCTAATGTATAAATATACGAAGTAATAAGATTTCATGCATTTTAGAACCATTGTTTTTTTATATACTTATGCAATTAGGTGTTGACACACATAGTGT
This sequence comes from Ignavibacteria bacterium, assembly GCA_014879675.1. Lineage (GTDB taxonomy): Bacteria > Bacteroidota > Ignavibacteria > Tepidaquicellales > OLB5 > OLB5. The sequence goes on along the minus strand of JACSRQ010000053.1, from coordinate 13,216 downwards.
GATGTATTATATTTGTTGTAACAATAAATGTTAAAACACGAAAATGGGTGAAGCTTTAAAAAAGTGGCTTAAGATGAAAAAGGATCTTCCCTGCAGGGAAGAAGTTGGACTGAATCTCAGAGTTGCTGAATCTCTCATAAATATAGGAGTAGAAAAATTATTAAGCGGTTATGGTGTAACCGGGGCCCAGTATAATGTGTTAAGGATATTAAACGGGGTTTGGCCGGAAGGACATGCACGCTGCGCAATCGCGACAAGGATGATCGAGCCGGCAAGTGATATAACCCGTATTATTGATAGGCTTGAAAAACAGGAGCTGGTAGTAAGAGATCGGAACGCAGAAGACCGCAGGGTATCAGTTACTCGTATCACAGAAAAAGGCAGGTCACTTTTGCAGCAGCTCAATCCGCTCGTATTAAGATCTTCCGAAGAAAGTACCAAAGCGCTTAGCGATGAAGAGTGCAAAGAGCTTTCCCGTCTTCTGGAAAAATTATACAGTGATAAAATTGATTAAGCTGTATTAAAAAAATTTTATATAATATGTGTTTAAACAAATATTGTTTAAACAGTAAGTTTTAAAAAAACAAAAATACCTGGAGGGTATAATGAAAAATTGGAAAATCGATCCGGCACATTCCGAGATCAAATTCAAAGTTAAACATCTTCTCGTTTCAACAGTAACAGGCAGCTTTGGCAAGTTTGATGCAGAGCTGAACTCCGATGGCGATGATTTCGAAAATGCAGTCATTTCGTTTGAAGCGGAATCTGCTTCTATCAACACAAACAATGCCCAGAGAGACGCCCACCTGCAATCAGCCGACTTCTTCGATGCAGAGAATTTTCCCAAAATGACATTCGTTTCCAAATCATTTAAGAAGCTGACTGATAGCAACTTCGAGCTTACCGGCGATATGACTATCCGCGGCACCACAAAAGAAGTTAAGCTGAATGTTGAGTATAACGGAAATGCAAAAGGCTTCGATGGACTTGAAGTAGCGGGTTTTGAAATTACAGGCAAGCTCAACAGGTTCGATTTCGGTCTGCAGTGGAACGCTATGACTGAAGCAGGCGGAATTGTTGTAGGTCCCGAAATAAAGATCGAGATCTTCGCCGAAATGAAAGAATCAGTCGAAGTAAGTAAAGCTGCGTAAGTATATTCACAAAATTTCCAAAGATACCTGCCTGCGCAGGTATGACAAAATACACTTGAGACAGCACCGTTTAAAAAGAGCAGCAATTAACAATAATTGAAAACTTAAAATGAAAACAACATTATTTAAATCCGGTTCAAGGGGCCACGCAGATCACGGCTGGCTTAACAGCTATCATACATTCAGCTTCGCAGAGTATCACGACCCCGAAAGAGTCAGGTTCGGACTGCTGAGAGTTGTGAACGACGACCTGGTATCACCGGGAGAGGGATTCGGCACACATCCGCACGACAACATGGAGATAGTTTCAATTCCCCTGAAAGGCGCGCTGGCGCATAAAGATAGCACGGGCAATGAGAAAGTAATTAATACAGGCGATGTACAGATCATGTCCGCAGGTTCAGGTCTATACCACTCGGAATACAATGCATCTAAAACTGAGCCGGTGAGCTTTTTGCAGATTTGGATATTCCCGAAAGAAAAGGATATTACTCCCCGCTATGAGCAAAAAACTTTCAATCCGGCAGCAAGGCAGAATAAACTGCAGACCGTTGTATCACCCGTAAAAGATGATGGCGCATTGTGGATAAATCAGGATGCCTGGTTCTCGCTGGCGAATCTTGAAAAAGGGCAGTCAATTGATTACACGCTTAATAATAAAGCAAGCGGTGTTTTTATCTTCCTGCTCGAAGGAAATGCAGAAGCTGTAGGCGAAAAGCTGGAAAAAAGAGATGCTGTTGGTGTAACAGGAACAGAAAAAATTGAGATCACCGCAAATGATAATTCTGAAATTCTTGTAATTGAAGTTCCGATGAATTAAATTGAGGAACTAAAACATAAATATTTCAGAAATACAAAATGGATAACAAATTCGCGGTTTTAGAGAATATTATCAAAACAAGAAGAACGGTGAAGCCTGCCAAAATGAACGGCAGGCTGATACCTGATGAAACAATAAACAATCTGCTTGAGCTGGCGGATTGGGCGCCGACACATAAACACACCGAACCTTGGCGATTCATTGTTCACAGCGGAAGTAAGGCCAGGGAATTTGTTTCAGCACACGCTGAGCTATACAGGAAAAGTGTTGCAGAAGAAAAGTTCAATAACGAAAAGTATCAGAAAATACTCGGCAACGGAAATAACCTGTCACACCTCGTGGTTTGTGTAATGAAAAGAGATCCCGATAAGCGCGTACCCGAGCTGGAAGAGATATCTGCAGCGGCAGCCGCAGTGCAGAACCTGCTTCTGGCTGCAACAGCGATGGATATAGCAAGCTTCTGGTCAACAGGTGGTATGACGCACACGGACGAAATGAAGGAATTCCTTGAACTGAATATGGATGATATTGTAATGGGATTGATTTGTCTTGGCTACACAGATCTCAGCTACGAAGGAAAAAGAGTAATACCAATGGAAGAAAAGGTAAAATGGATAAAGTGAATCTGATTTATAGAAGTCATAAATAATCATCAACTAAAATAAAAAATGAAAATACTGTATATCTTTCCTCATCCCGATGATGAGTCGTTTGGCGTAGCCCAGGCAATTTCCAAACAGCGTCGCGAGGGACACGAAGTGTACCTGCTTACCTTAACCAAAGGCGGCGCAACTAAGCAGCGGCATAAATACGGTTACTCCGTTGAAGAAATGGGCGAAGTGCGCTATCAGGAGATGCTGAATGTTGCCAAAACACTCGATCTTACAGGAATGAATGTACTCGACCTGCCCGATAGCGGACTGAAAGAAATGGATCCCAGAGATATTGAAAAGGTTGTTAAGGATGAGATCGAAACATTAAAGCCAAATGTTGTGGTTACTTACGCTGTTCACGGCATAAGCGGATTCCACGATCACCTCATTATACATGGTATAGTTAAACGCGTTTATGTAAAACTTGCCGAAAAACATGATTACCTGAAAAGGCTTGCTTTCTTCACATTGACCGAAGAAAATGCCGCCAAACAAACGCATTTTAAAATAAGCGGCTCAAAAGATGAAGAAATCGACTGCGTCATAAAGGTGGATGAAATTGATATGGAAAAAATGCATAAGTCGCTTGATTGCTACGTCACGTTCCAGGAAACTATACTTGCTTCGAAGATACATGAGCAAATGACAAACGAAGTAGTTTTTGAGATATTTATGGAAGATCACCAGCCAAAGCTGAATGATCTGTTTGAAAAACTTAAGAAATAAATTATTTAATCAGAGCAGCTATGAAACTTATCAAAAGCAGTAAGCTTGAAATTATGCCGGGCAGGTCAATCAACGCTCCCCTGCCGAGTGATGAAGCGGAAAATGTGAGTCCTTTTATCCTGCTGCATCACTTTGGACCATTTGAGGTTAACTATCTCAATAAATTTGAATTTGAGCCTCATCCCCACCGCGGATTTGAAGCGGTAACTATTCTGTTTGATGGCGAGATGGAGCATAAGGATTCAACCGGAAGCCATGGAAAGCTATCGGGCGGCGATGTACAGTGGATGACTGCGGGCTCAGGCGTGCTGCATGAAGAAAAACAGGCAGCGGGATTCCTCGAGCGCGGCGGGATAATTCACGGAATACAGCTTTGGATAAATCTGCCACAAGCCAAAAAAATGACAACACCCGGTTACCAGGATATTTCATCTGCCAATATCCCAGCCGCTATGAACGGTGATATTACCGAAAGAGTCATAGCTGGTACATACAAAGGTGTTACAGGTCCCGCAAAAACAAACTCACCGATGAATGTAGTACACGGCATTATGCCCGCGGGATCGGAAACAAAGCTTGAGATACCTGCGGGATTTAATTCATGTCTCTATATTACCAAAGGCAAGCTCACAGTTAACGGAACGGAAGCAGGGGTATCAGACCTGTTACTGCTTGATGAAGCTGCAGAGCTGAAAGCTGAAAGTGATAGCGAGTATCTTTTCCTCACCGGTGAGCCAATAAATGAACCGGTAGTACAATACGGTCCGTTTGTTATGAACACAATGGGTGAAATTAAACAGGCTTTCCTCGATTACAGGGAAGGCAAATTCGGCAATATAGTCTAAGAAAAAATGAAAAACATATTAGTAACAGGAGCTTCGGGAAACATCGGAAGCAGGTTAATAGAACATCTAAGAGGTAAAGAACTTAATGTAAAAGCCGGATTAAGAAACATTGAAAAATCAAAAACAATTGGCGGGGATAATGTTGAATTAGTTGAGTTTGATTACGACAGGCCTGAAACATTCAAAAATGCTTTCAGTGGAATTGATAAGTTGTTTATTGTTCCTCCTATGGTTCCGGATTTTAAACAAAGATTCAGAGCAGCAATTGAATCAGCAAAAAAAGCGGGTATAAAATATATAGCAAAATTATCGGTAAGCGGGGCAGATTCAACATCTGAAAATACTTTTCAGAAAATGCATGGAGAAGTTGAAGAAATTGTAAGAAACAGTCATATTGCACATGTAACAATAAATCCTGTAGAATTTTACCAGAATTACTCGAATTTCTATTCAGCATCAATCAAGAATGAGGGCAAGATATATTTACCCCAGGGTAAATCAGTAAAGAGTATGATTGATGTTGATGATATAGCTGCTGCATTTGCGGTAGTGCTTACAGAAAACGGACATGAAGGGAAAATGTATAATGCTGCAGCATATGATTACACAAATCCTGAGATTGCTGAGATATTCACAAAAGAATTAGGTAAACCGGTTGAGTACATTGACGTACCAGAAGAAGCTGCAAGGAACGAAATGCAAAATCATAATATGCCTGAATGGTTCATAAATGCAATGATGCAGCTGCATTATGCATGGAAACAGGGCTGGATGGTCGCACCACACGAAGACCTTTTTTCTTTAATTAAGAAAAATCCGAAAACTTTTAATGAATTTGTAAAAGAAAACGCAGGGGCATTCAAATAAAGTATGAATATAATGTATGAATTCATGGTTGAAATAGATCTGCCGGTGCCTTTTACCGAAGAGTTTCTCGGGCTGGTGCCGCGGCAGCGCGCCATGATAAACAGGCTGATGAATGAAGGAACAATTACAAGCTACGCGCTTTCGCTTGAAAGCGGCAAGCTTTGGGTATCGCTTATAGCCGGGACTGTTGAGAATGTAAATGAGCTCATCGATTCATTCCCTATAGCGCCGCACATTTTATACCGTGTCAACAGGCTGACTTTTCATAACAGCATCAGCTTTAAGCTCCCAAATTTTTCACTGAATTAATTTAACAGATCTGACATTAACTTAGAACAAAAAAAACGACACTTCAATAATAATGAAGATACCTGATAACACTAAAATACAAAGCGTTGATATCAAAGTTAAAGACCTCGTTAGGTCTTTAACTTTTTACTCCGAACAGATGGGATTTAAAATTATCTCCCAAACCAATGAGACTGCCCTTCTTTCGGCAACGGGTGACCTGCCGTACCTGTTTAAATTAATTGAGATTCCAAATGCGGTGTATAAACCTGATGGCACAACCGGGCTGTTCCATATTGCAATAAGGCTTCCCAGCCGCAAGGAGCTTGCGCGTGTGTTCCTGCGATTGTTCGAAAAGAAGGTTAAGTTCCAGGGATTTTCAGATCACCTTGTAAGCGAAGCTATATATCTTGAAGATCCGGATGAAAACGGGATCGAGCTTTACTGCGACCGCCCCAAAGAGGAATGGCAGTATAAAATGGGTCAGGTGGAAATGTCAACACTTCCGCTCAATCTGAACGTGCTTACCAATGAGCTTGATGACAGAAATGTATGGAACGGCATTCACCCCGATACCGATATTGGGCATATTCATTTGAGTGTATCTGACCTAAACAAGGCGCAGGAGATTTACAGTATGATGCTCGGGTTCAATATATCAAACTCAACTTATCCCGGGGCATTATTTTTTTCAGCCGGCGGGTATCATCATTACATCGGCGCGAATGTATGGTCATCCCGAAATGGTAAACCGGCGCCCGAAAACTCGACCGGATTGAACGGATTTTCTATCAGCGTACCGGATGAGAAGTTCATCCGTTTCATTCAGGCAAATGCAGAGTCCGAAAACCTGATAATTAAGCAATTTGACGGGAAAACGCTCATTGTTTCAGACCTGGATAACAATAAAATTACCGTCACATTATAGCTGAAATGGATTTTTATCCTTAATTTCTTTCTGTAAATTACACCCTTACCTACTCCTCAGCGGATCAAACAAACATTGAAAATCGAGATAGTACCATATAACCCTGATTGGCCTGAAAAATTCAATGAAATAAAAGGCCTGTTTTACAGCACTTTTGGAGATAAAATTGCCGGTTTAGAGCATATTGGCAGCACTTCTGTTCCCGGCCTCGGTGCAAAACCCATAATTGATGTTTTGCTTGGAGTGAAGAGTCTTAAAGATGCTGAAGATATTATCCCCGCTATGGAACATCTGGGTTATGAATATGTGTTTAAATATGAAGATATCATGCCCGAACGCAGGTACTTTGTAAAGTATCTGGATGATAGAACCAGCATTCAGCATATACATTCCGTTGAGATAAACAGTGATTTCTGGCTGCGGCACTTGCTGTTCCGCGATTACCTTAGGGAACATCCACCAGTGCGTGATGAATATTTTGAGCTGAAGAAAAAACTTGCCGGAATTGATTGGGATGATAAAATGGGCTACACAGATGCAAAAACGGATTTTATCCGTGAAATTGAAAAGAAAGCCTCGGTATATTTTGGTAAATAGGATCATAACATTATTTTTATTGCTGGCTGTGCAAGTTTCATGTCAGCCTAAAACAGTTAAGCTGCTTCCACCGGAAACAGGGATATATCACACGGCTTTTTCAACTATATACTCATCATCGAATAATGTTTCTGATAGCGAAGTACCGTATTTTGAAAACCTGACGGGCAAAAAAGTTGTATGGCTGAATTTCCAGAGCGATTGGTTCAACGGGATAAAATTCCCGGTTGAATCTGTAAAGAACATCTGGAAAGACGGAGCTATTCCTTCTATCAGAATGCTGCCGTGGAGTACATATGATAAGTTCGACAAAACTTATTCACTTAGGAAAATTGTTGATAAAAAGTTTGATAAAGAGCTCAGGCAGTGGGCTCGCGATCTTAAGAAGACAGATATTCCTGTACTTATCGGGTTTGCAGGTGAGCCAAACGGCGACTGGTTCCCATGGAGCGGGATTCAGAATGGCGGAGGAAATAAAACCGGTTACGGCGATAAAGATCTTGCCGATGGCCCCGAAATATATCGCGATGCATACAGGTATATAATAGATATTTTTAATGATGAAGGCGCGACTAAAGTTACATGGGTTTTTCATGTAAATTCAGTTGGCGCACCTTCTGAAGAGTGGAATGATATTAAAAGTTATTACCCCGGTGATGAATACATCGACTGGATAGGAATAAGTGCTTACGGTGCGCAGAGATGGGGCGAGAGCTACCAGAGATTTGTGGATATTATGCAGCCGGGCTATGACCAGCTTCTGAAGCTGCCGGGTAATAAGCCTATCGCAATACTTGAATTCGGTGTGGCTGATTACCTGCCGAATGTTAACAAAGCAATGTGGATACAAAGCGCATTATATACAGTGCAGCAGCCTGAGTTCAGCCGGATTAAAGCTGTGGGCTGGTGGCACTCAACATGGATGAATGCAGACGGGACAATGTCTGCAATACAGATCGATTCATCGCCCGAAGCTCTTAGATTCTACAAGGAAGCGATTGCCCAGCCTGTATTTGTAAGCGAATACAATCTGAGCAAATAAAACTATCTTAGCTTTCAATCCTGAACTTGTATTCAGGTTCATATAACAAAACCGGATGCTGAAATAAGCTCAGCATGACCAGTGATCTATAGCTTTTTCATTGTCACCCTGAACTTGTTTCAGGGTCTGTAGCTTCAAAAAAAAGATGCTGAAACAAGTTCAGCATGACATATTAAAATAATGAACGACAAAGTTATTATAAGTATTTGCGGCGCAGCGGGTGCAGGGAAATCAACACTTGCAAAAAAGCTCGTCAGAGAGATCGGCGAGGATATGGCTTCACGCATTCCCGGCGACTATTACCTTAAATCATACAACAACGAGCCGTATGAAGAATTTATGGAAACACCATTCAGGTATGACTGGGAGATGATAAGCAAAGTCATAAATATACCGATTGGCGTTGGGGTTGAAACCCCGGATTTTGATTTCAACAAGCTCATTCGTATAAGCAAGGATGGCGGCAAACCATACACAACTCGCAGGTATATGATAATTGATACCATGCTCCCCTATCCAAAAAGCAATTATGTATTCCGCATCACAGCACCCGAAGACCTCAGGCTCAAAAATATCAAGGAGCGCGATAAAGCGCAGAAAACCAATTCAGCCCGCAACTGGCCAAAGATGGAAATCACAGCTAAGGAGCTTGATTCAAAAAAGTACCGCTACAACCTTGTACTTAGCGCATTCAACGATTTTGAAGTGAACGTAGGGAAGATTCTGGATTATTTGAAGTAAAGGCTATTGCTGCTCTAATCCTTTTGTTATAAAAATATATTGCTCTTCAAAAACAGAGATTCCCGCCTTCGCGGGAACCGGGAAATTCGAAAACTACGACTTGTTTCAATAAATGGAACTTAATTCCTCAAAAATCAAACCCGCAATCTCCAATCCGAAATCTCTTAATCCGCAATCACCAATCCGCATTCCGCAATCTAACTACACTTGCAGCACACCCGGATTAAACTTCGGCATGTTCGGATTATTATTAGCACACTCAAGAGCGGTTGAGATTACCTTGCGTGTATCAGCCGGATCAATAATGCCATCAACCCAAAGCTGCGAAGCAGCATACAACGGGTCTGCATGAGCCTCATACTTTTCCTTTATCTCTTTAAGCATTGCGTTCTGCTCTTCTTCGGTTATCTCCTTGCCCTGCTTCTTCAACTGGCCTATCCTGATATTCAGCAGCACACTGCTTGCCTGTGAACCTCCCATCACTGCAATTGATGCAGTCGGGTATGCAAATATAAACCTGGGGTCATAAGCCTTGCCGCACATCGCGTAATTTCCTGCGCCGTAGCTGTTGCCAACGATGATTGTAATTTTAGGTACTACAGAATTTGCAACAGCGTTAACCATCTTCGCGCCGTCTTTGATTATTCCGCCATGCTCAGCCCGCGAGCCAACCATGAATCCGGTTACATCCTGCAAAAACACCAGCGGAATTTTCTTCTGGTTGCAGTTCATAATGAAACGCGCGCCTTTATCAGCGCTATCGGAATAAATAACTCCCCCAACCTGCATCTCACCTTTTGCATTCTTTGATACCGTTCGCTGGTTGGCTACTACTCCCACCGACCATCCGTTAATCCTCGCATATGCTGTGATTATTGTTTTACCGTATCCAGCTTTATACTCATCAATTTCGCTGCCGTCAACCAGGCGTGCTATTACTTCGTACATATCGTATGGTTTGGCTCTATCCTGCGGCATGATGCCATAAATTTCTTTCTCGGGATATAACGAATCTTTGGCTTCTATGCGGTCGAATCCCGCCTTTTCTGTATGGCCGAACTTGCTTACAAGATTGCGGATAGTTTCCAGACACTCTTCATCGCTTTTCATCTTGTAATCAGTAACGCCTGATATTTCCGTGTGAACAGTTGCGCCGCCGAGAGATTCATTATCGATGTTCTCACCAATTGCAGCTTTAACAAGATGTGAACCTGCGAGGAATACTGAACCGTTGCCTTCTACTATAAGCGCTTCATCGCTCATTATTGGAAGGTACGCGCCGCCCGCAACGCAGGGTCCCATGATTGCTGCTATCTGCGGAATACCCAATGAGCTCATCACAGCATTGTTGCGGAATATCCTGCCGAAATGTTCCTTATCGGGGAAGATATCTTCCTGAAGCGGTAGGAATACACCAGCTGAATCGACCAAATAAATTATTGGCAAACGGTTCTCGATGGCAATCTCCTGCGCGCGCAGATTTTTTTTACAAGTTATGGGGAACCATGCGCCGGCCTTTACGGTGGCATCATTGGCTACGATAACACACTCTCTGCCGTGAATTTTTCCGATACCGAATATCGTTCCGCTTGATGGCGCGCCGCCGTACTCCTTATACATGCCGTAGGCGGTAAACTGACCGATTTCCATGAAGAAGGAGTCCTTATCGATCAGCAGATCAACCCGTTCCCTGCAATGGAGCTTTTTCTGCGAGTGCAGTTTTTCGATGGCTTTTTTTCCGCCGCCGAGAGAGACTTCATTTGCTTCGGCATTTATCTTGCGCACAAGATTTTTCATGTTATCTTCGCGTTCATGGAACGCAAGATCATCTGTAATATTTGTTTTTATCGCAGCGATGGTGTGTATCTCCTTAAAATTTTGTGAATTCACAAAGATAAAAAAATATGTGGTAAGTTACTATTTAAAATTTGAAGCGAAATGGAAGGAATAAAGTATGGTATCCTCAGCCCTGAAAGGGCGCAAATATGTCAGCAATGGGCGCAGCCCATCGTGATGGAACAGAAAGGTTGAAGCCCTGAAGGGGTGCAATCAGAAACTGCGTGAGGGGAGACTTTTCTAACACGGAGGCGCAGAAACACGGAGAGAATTAGTCTTTGCCCCCCTCCTTTCAGACTGCGCCAGCAGTCACAAGGAGGGGAAAATATCAGTTGCCGCCAGGCAACTGGTATTGGGGTGGTGTGATGGATCTTCATTAGATATGACCCCATCGGGGTCATACATTTATAGAGAGGTTTATTATATCCATTACGACTCCTTAGGAGTCGCACATTTACCACGTGTGACCCCTAAGGGGTCATTTAGTTTTACGTGCATTTAGTCTATAAATGTGTGACCGCTACGCGGTCAATACAATTCCGGCCGCCTGAGCGGATCAATTTTCTAACACGGAGGCACAGAAACACAGAGAGAATATTCATTAGAGTGGTGTTGCCTTGGCTCGTGACCTCCCCTAAATCCCCTCCAAAGGAGGGGACTTGAAGTTGTATGCTTACGAGATATGTAGGCGTCATGGCTCTGTTTACCCCTTGGGGACCTGACGCAACTGGCCGATAAACAAAAAGGACGGTCATTAAACCGTCCTTCGATTTCAAAAACTTATTTTGTGTATCCATTTTTACCCAACACTTCACACACTCTATACACTTAACTCACTTCATACACTCTATACACTCAACACACTCTTACGCGTACTTTGTGGTTGATTCCTGTATATACACCGGCTGATCTTTTTTATTGATTACCTCTTTGGTTATCACGCACTTGCTAACATTCTCTTTTGAAGGCAGCTTGTACATGATATCTATCATTATCTCCTCTAAGATAGAACGCAGCGCCCTTGCGCCTGTGCCCTTTGTGATAGCCTTCTTGGCAACTGCCATCAGCGCGTCGTCTTCAAACTCAAGCTCAACGCCTTCCATCCTGAAGAGTTTTTTGTACTGCTTCACAATGGCGTTCTTTGGCTCGGTGAGTATCGAGAGCAATGCTTCCTCATTCAGTGAATTAAGCACTGCGGTGATTGGCAGCCTGCCGATGAATTCGGGAATAAGCCCGAACCTTATCAGGTCATCAGGCTCTACCTGGTGCATCAGCTCGTCATACTCTTTTGATTTCTTGCTGATAATTTCTTTGCCGAATCCGATAGAAGTCTGCGAAACACGCTGCTGGATAACTTTTTCAAGTCCATCAAACGCGCCGCCGCATACAAAAAGAATATTTTTGGTATTAATGCTAATCAACGGCTGCTCGGGATGTTTCCTGCCGCCTTTTGGGGGCACATTCGCTGTGGTGCCTTCAATTATTTTAAGCAGCGCCTGCTGAACACCTTCGCCTGATACATCGCGGGTGATTGAGGTGCTGTCGGATTTGCGGGAGATCTTATCGATCTCATCAACATAAACAATACCGCGCTCTGCTTTTTTTACATCATAGTTTGCGGATTGCAGCAGGTGTACGAGTATTGTTTCAACATCATCGCCTACATAACCGGCTTCGGTAAGTGTGGTAGCATCTGCTATAGCGAACGGTACATCAAGCAGCTTTGCCAGTGTTTGCGCGAGGAAAGTTTTTCCGCTGCCCGTGGGACCTATCAGCATGATGTTCGATTTTTCAATCTCAACATCATCAACATAGCTGAACTCGTTTGAATCAATTCTTTTATAATGATTATATACAGCAACCGAGAGAACTTTTTTTGCCGCATCCTGCCCAACAACATACTGATCCAAAAACTTTTTGATCCCTTCCGGGGTAAGCTCATGCCTTTGCGGCAGATTCTTGTTTAATCCCGCCGAAGTGCTCTGCTTTATGATAGTCATAGCATTGGTAACGCACATATCGCAAATGTAAACCTTTTTGCCAACATAGTTCGATGGCCCGGCGATCATGCTTGTTACCTTGTTAGCGCTTCTTCCGCAAAAAGAACATACGGGTGAATTGATGTTTTTTATGTTTGTCTTGTTGGACATATTTGGATTTGTATAATTTTGGTCCTATAGGTTAGTATTTTTTCTTTCAGCCAATTCATTAAATCAAGTGTGCGAGATTGTATTAGTACTGGAGAGGAGACTCGAACTCCTAAGCCTTGCGGCACATGCTCCTAAGGCATGCGTGTATACCAATTCCACCACCCCAGCAAAAAATAGAATTTTTTAGAACTCTTAAGCTGTTGCGGCATCCCGCCCTGCGGGACGTGTATACCAATTCCACCACCCCAGCTTATCTAATTTCAACACGGCAGTAATTGAAGCAATCCCGTGTTAAAACAGCTTAAAATATGAAAAAGAACTAACCAAACTTAAACAATAATGTTTGAAAAGTCAAGAACCCTTTTAAAATAATATAGTTACAGAAATAACCTAAAGAATAAGTTTAAACTTGGGCTTATTAATAGGGTTTTTAGTATCTAATGCAATAAAATAAATAAAGGTTGCATGTGTTTCAATCACTGTAACATACTATTTTGTTTGAATCAAGTCGGCGCGACTGGACTTGAACCAGCGACCCCCACTACCCCAAAGTGGTGCGCTACCGGGCTGCG
>JACSRQ010000054.1 GCA_014879675.1 Ignavibacteria bacterium | reverse complement strand
CAAATGATATATATCATATTTTTGAGATATATTCAGCCCAAAACCACTTCTACCTTTAGTTTGTAATATCTTCATGCCTGGCTGTTACAGCCTCAAAATTCTGCTTAAAATACTACTTAAAATACTGCTTAAAATGGATTGTTATATAGAAGCCATGATGCTATATTACAACAGGTTAACAAAATATGAAAAACACATTTAACCTGTTACTCATATTTCCTTATTTCATTCATCTTGATCATAGCAGCTCAAAATAAATGCAGCACTGAAATATTGCGTTGGATATAATGCCAAAAGCAAAATTGCTCATTACAACAACACTATGCATATTAAAATGTCTGATAAAAAGCACATTCTTATTGTAGAAGATGAAAGCATACTTGCCCTTTCAACATCAAGGATTATTAAAAAGAACGGATTTGAAGCCAAAATAGTTCACTCCGGTGAAAAAGCAGTTACTGCCGTTTCTGAAAATTTGAACATTGATCTCGTGCTTATGGATATTGACCTTGGCCGCGGGATCGACGGTACCGAAGCTGCAAGGCAGATATTGATGATCAAAGAGCTGCCAATAATTTTCCTTACAAGCCACTCAGAAAAGGAATACGTTGACAAAGTAAAAAGCATAACACGGTACGGGTATGTTGTAAAAGATTCCGGCGAGTTTGTGCTGATGGAATCTATCAACATGGCATTTGAACTGTTTGAAGTTAACCGGAAACTGAAAGATGATATTTCGAAGAGGATCGGTACAGAAAAGGAACTTAAGAAAAGTGAAAGCAGGCTATCAACAATATTCCATTCAAGCCCTGCAGGGATTTGTATAAATTCTGCTGATAAAGGAATTTTTCTTGATGCGAATGCAGCATTTACTAAGATCACGGGCTACGGGCGTGAAGAAATTCTAGGGAAAACACCCGAAGATCTGGGTTTATGGGTCAGCGAAGGCGAAGCAGAGCTTGCCGAAACTCAGATGGAAAACTCAGGGAAAATTACAAATGCTGAAATGCCATTCGTCAAAAGTTCCGGGGATCTGGGCTATGCAATGATATCAAGCGAGTATATTGATTACAATGGATTGGGCTGCGTATTGACCCTCATTAACGACATTACAGAAAACAAGAAGACACTATCAGACCTGAGTGAGAGCCGTAAGATGCTCGATAACACTCAGAAAGCAGCAAGGCTCGATACCTGGACAGTTGAAATCAATACTGATAAGTATAATATAACCACCAAAGGTGATATAGTCTGGTTCGATACAAAAAACGGCTTCAATATACAGGATGTTCTGAATGCGGCGCACCCGGATGACAGGGAATTGGTCAAAAGTGCATGGAACGGGGTGCTGGAAGGCCGGCCTTTCGAGATCGAGCACAGGGCAATAATAAACGGCCAGAATTTATGGTTCTTCGTAAAAGCTGAAGTGGAGCTTGATAGAAATAACAGGCCCAATAAGGTTATCGGCGTTACTCTGGATATCACTGAAAGAAAAAAAGCGGAAGAAGAGATCCTGCATTCAATCTCCCTTTTGAAGGCATCGCTTGAATCTACCGCAGATGGGATACTGGTGCTTGACAATGATGGTAAAATCAAGATATTCAATCAAAGGTTTGCAGATATGTGGAAAGTCTCTTATGATAGCCTGGAAAATAAAACCGGAAGCTGCGCCATCAAGATGGTCATAGATCAAATAGAGGAACCCGAAAGATTTTTAGAAAGAATTGATCAACTTAATTCCAATCTGACAGAAGAAAGCTTCGATGAGATTCATTTTAAAGATGGCAGGGTATTCGAAAGGTATTCAATTCCTCAAAAAATAAACGAGAAAGTGGTTGGCAGGGTTTGGAGCTTCAGGGATGTTAGTGAAAAATTTCTATACGAAAAAGCACTAACAAAAAGTGAACAGAAACTGAGGGCAATTATCAACTCAGTGCCGGATATCATGTTCACAATTGATAATACAGGCGTTATACTGGAACACCATACCCGTGATCCGAAAGACCTGTATGTTCAGCCCGAAGAATTCCTTGGTAGAAATCTCAGGGATATCCTGCCTGCAGAAGTTGCAGAACCGGCATTAGGCAAAATAAAAGATGCAATTCTTCACAATGTTGAGCAGCGGCTCGAATACAAACTTAAGGTGAAAGGTAAGGAGAGATATTTTGAAGACAGGATCATAAGAAGCTCCGAAAACGAAGTTTTATCTATAATAAGAGATATTACAGAATCCAGAAATAACCGGCAGGATTTGATAAAGCGGGAAAAAATATTCAGTATTATCTCCCAGTTTGCCGAAAAGATATTTAAGGATGGAATAAATTCCGGCAGTATCGGTTTTGTTCTCTCGGGCCTCGGCAAAGCTTTTGACCTAAGCAGGTCATACATTTTTAGAAAATACAAAGAAGATGAAAACGAGATAATGGTAGAGCAGGTCCATGAGTGGTGCGCAGATGGTGTTTTCAGTGCGGCGGATGTGCTTGACCTCAAGTCTTTCAGCATTCAAAAAAATACAAAATACAGCGAGAAACTGGGCAGAATGCTGACCGATGGTTACATGAAAACTAAAGCTTCGGATGTTATTGATGATGAATATGAGTCAAAAATAATGGAAGTTCAGGAATTGAAATCTTTTCTATTCATTCCAATATTTGTGAACGAACAGTGGTGGGGGCTTATCGGATTTGATGAATGCAAATTTGAAAAAGAATGGAGTGAGCATGAAATTGAGGCACTGAAAACCGCAGCAAACATATTGGGCGGCTCTCTTGAAAGAGATATAGCTGTGAGAGAACTGGCAGATAGCAGGGAGCTGTATTATACTTTGATCGATGCATCACCGGATTCTTACTCGGTTACTGATATTAGCGGGAACCAAATATTCGCTTCCAGTAAGGCATTAGAGCTGTTTGGCCATGCAGCGTTAGAAGAAGTTACTGGTAAAAATGTTTTCGGCTGGGTAACAGATGACTATTTGGATATTGCTAAAGAAAAATTCAGTAATATGCTCCTTACAGGAATCACCGAAACGGCGACACTTAAACTGAAGAGGAAAGATGGCTCCGAATTTATGGCGGAGTTAACGGCAAGCAGGTATAGTGATGCTGAGGGGAATCCGAAGGGACTGATAATTATTACAAGAGATATTACGCAGAAGCTACTGGCTGAAAAAACTACAGCAGAAGAAGCAGTAAGAAGAAAGATATTAATAGATGGATCAAGCGACGGTATTGTAATACTGGATAGCAATGGAAAGCTGATCGAAGCCAACAAAAAGTTTATTGATATGCTTGGTTATGATGAAAAAGAAGCAATGAACTTGTTTGTGTGGGATTGGGACAAAAGCCTGAATAAGTCTGCTATTGAATTTATGATAAGCAGTTTGGATCAATCCGGCGACCATTTTGAAACGCGGCACAGAAGAAAAGATGGCAGTGAATACGATGTTGAGATAAGCTCAAACGGGACTTTAGTTAATGGAAACAAGATGATATTCTGTGTATGCAGAGATATAACAACGAGGAAAGCTGCAGAAAAGAAGATCAGGGAAAGTGAAGAGAGGTTCTCAAGGATATTCCAATCAAACCCGGTTGGAATTGCCATCACAAAGGTTGAAACAGGTGAGTACGTTGATGTAAACGACTCGCTGCTTAAAATGCTGGGCTATTCCGGGGAAGAGCTGATCGGAAAGAATTCAGTAGAAATAGGCGTTTTTGATCGGGAAACCAGAGAGAAGCTTATTGAAGTTATGAAAGAAACAGGAAAAGTGAATAATGCCGAAATCAATTACCTGCGGCGTGACGGCACAATGGTTAACCTGATTTTTTCGCTGGAACCTATTGAACTTAACAACGGGGAATATCTGCTGGGTATTGTAGTTGATATTTCTGAGAAGAAAAAGATTGAAGTGCAGCTAATGAAGTCGCTGGATGAAAAAAATGTTTTGCTCAAAGAGCTTCAGCACAGGGTAAAGAACAACCTTTCGGTTATCTCAAGCCTGCTTCACCTTGAATTGGAGAATCTGCAGGATGATTATTCGAAGAATGTATTCCAGAACTCGATATCAAGGATAAATTCGCTTGCTGCTATTTATGAGCAATTGTACTCTTCAGAGCTGATCTCAGAGATCAATCTCTATAACTACCTGAACAGGCTTGTTGGCTCTCTTTCGAAAACATACAATATTAATGAAAAGGTTATGATTGATTCCGATATGAAGAAAGATGCCTTCATTGATATCAAAAGATCAGTTTTGATAGGGCTGATCTTTAACGAACTTATATCTAATTCTCTCAAACACGCATACCCGGAAGGCGGAAGCGGAAAGATAAGCGCCGGTTTCACTGCTGACAATGGTACTGCAAAACTGTTTGTAAAGGATGACGGAGTTGGTATACAGGGTAACTTTGACGTTAAAAAAAGCAAAAGCCTTGGTCTTAAGCTGGTTCACATGCTGACTGAACAGCTTGAAGGTGATTTGAAGATAAATTCTGATAAAGGCACCAGCGTCGAAATTAGTTTCAAGCTCTAAAACTGTGTAACAGTTTACGTGAAGTGTTTAACGCTTCTATTTCAGCAGTACCATTTTTGTGCTGATCGAATTTGAGCCGGAAGTCAAACTGCAGAAATAAACACCGCTTGGCAGATTGATCGCGTCAATCCTGAGCATGTGAGAACCTGCCATGTAGTAAGAATTAACCAGAACCCTGATCTCTCTGCCGGCAGCATCAAATAATTTGATAACAATTTTTCCCGCTCTGCCTAGTTTGAATCTAATTGTAGTTGAAGGATTGAACGGATTCGGATAGTTTTGTTCAAGTGATACATTAGAAGGAATATTGTTATTGCTGATGCCTATCCCCGTCAGGAAAGAACCTGCGATTTGCTGCAGGTTCAGCGCATCAGTTGAGTCAAGCCCGCCAAAATAATTCAAGCCTTCCGGACTTTCACCAAAAACAGCCGTATAGAACATGCATGCCGCAAGGTAACTTCCTTTTAAAGAGGGATGCGAACCGTCGGTATCCCAAAGCTCAATTCCGGGCTGCTGAAGCAGGGCTCTTTTCCATGCCAGGCCAACCGGTACAAGCTCTGCCTTAAGAAGGGCTGAAAGATTTCCGTAGGCTGTTCGAAGGGAATCCTGCATATGAAAATAATCCGCAAACACCGGGCTGCAGTATGAACCAATACACTGCTGTCCGCCATTCTTACGCCCCCATGTCATATAAAACATCGTCTCAGATCCATTTACCCTGATTATACTATCAAGCTTTGCCGCAAAAGGATACATGCTGCCCGTTCTGTAATACTCAATGACCGGGTATTGGCTCTGCTCCTGAAGAACTACGTATTTCCAGCCGCCGGAGTTTATCTTATCAATTGTTTCCGGAAGCGAATAATGACCTTCCAGGGTATAGCCGCCTGGTGCGCTCATATCTGTGAACACATTTTTCCCCCCGGAAGCGGATAGTTCTTTGAACAACATGGGCAGGTCATTAACATAGGTATAGCTGTTTCCCACAAACAGGATTTTGGTTGTATCCCCGCAAAAGCTATGAAAGCTAAGTAAAAATAATATTACTACAATAGTCTTCCGCATGTTTTAAAATAGCAATTACTGAAATCAAATAGAATTCAATTTTTTGAATAACAAAAAACCCCGTCCGTGGACGGGGTTTAGAAAGAGAGAATCCAAATGCTTTTACTTTATCAGAACCATCTTTTTGCTGTCGCTGAATGAGCCTGATGTTAACTTGTAAATATAAACGCCGCTTGCAAGCGAAGAAGCGTCAAATGGAACAACATGTGTTCCGGGGTTCATTTCACCGTTTACAAGTACTGCGATTTCTTTGCCCAAAATATCATATATCTTCAGTTCAACATTTCCTGATGCAGGCATATCAAATGTTATGCTTGTTGTTGGATTGAACGGATTGGGATAATTCTGTGAAAGCCTGTACTCTGAAGGAAGCAGTGAAGACGGGTCATTGATAGCAACTGGTGAGCCGTTTAATTTAACTAATGTTCCGTTGGCTCCTACTGACCATCCGGTTAAGCACGGAGAGCCTGATGTGATAAAAGTTCCCCATAATGCATTTGCAGCGACACCTGTAAATCCTGCACCGGTCCATGTTGCGCCGAAATCAGTTGAACCGTATATATTGGCTCCTCTTGTAAGCCAGTAGTTATCTCCGAGTCCTGCAATTGATGTCATGTTCCCGGTTCCGGCGGGAGCTCCACCGTTAACCCATGTTGCGCCGCCATCAGTGGTTTTCTGTACAATAGTACCTACGCAAATACCGTTAGTCGGACTGGTAAACCAAACACCGTATGTATTGAGGTTACCTGTTGTAGCAACACCTGTCCATGATCCTGTTGCTCCTCCATTGGTTGAACGATATACTTTTGTATTATTTGTACCAAACCAGATATTGTTTCCTACAACGCACATAGCATTATTCCATCCGGCTTCTGTTGCAGCCTGCGGCAGGTACATTCCGGTTGAATCCCAGTTTACGCCTCCGTTGGTTGTTTTCCACAATGACCATCTTGCGCTTACAGGGTCGCCGTATGCGTATCCGGTAGTTGCATTTGCCATAACAATAGCGTCAATAAATCCGCCTGCCTGTGTAAATACCTGTGTCCAGTTCGTGCCGGAGTTGGTAGTACGGTAAATAAATGTTGCACTGGGTGAAGTTGTAAGTAGAGCCGTTGTTGCGTCAATTGCCCAGATGTTATAAACATCACCTGTTATAACGCCTGGATTTGGGTTAGCATTAACCCATGTTGAGCCGCCATTTGTTGTAAGCCTTACAGTTGCGGTTGCACCGCCAATCCAGCAAACATTCTGGCTGGGGGTTGAAACTGTCTGTAAAAGAGCGGTTACGCCTGAGGTCTGTGTTCCCCATGTAAAACTGCATGATGGTGGCGCAATATCAACACCCATATGTGTTGAATAATTGTTTTGATTACCAAATATATGCGGACAAGCACCGGGGTTAAATGGACCGGTACTTCTCTTTGTTCCTGTTAATATTGTGTACCCTAACCCTATTGATGAACCTGTATATCCACATTGTGCAATTTCAATAACCAGGCTTTGAGCTGGGTTATAAGCGAAAGGCACTTCAAGTGTTAGTGTAATAAACTGCCCCGCTGTGCCGGCCAAAAGCATATTTGTAGTATCGAGAACAGTAGTCATGGATCCTGTATACCATGCACCAGTAGGAAGATCAATATCTGTCGTTTGACCAAGCTTAACTGTGAAAGTTGAATAAGTTGCGGAGCCGGTAGCGGCACACATTAAATAGATCTTCGTAATATTGCCGCTGGGTGCCGGATTAGGTTGATTAAAAGCTCCTGCCAGGTATAAAGACTGTGTAGTCTTGCCCGTTGATATACCTAAAGGGAAGTTGTTGTTTGTTCCCTGTGTATTGTAATTATAATACTGCGGCTGAGCGAAAATGTTTGATGTAAATGATAAAACCACAAACAAGATAACTGTAAAAAAAGCGAAGAAATGAGGACGTGTTGTTTTCATTGCTGTTTGTTTTGGTTTACGGAATGTTCACTTGAAATTATTGTTAACTTCAATTGATGTTTAAAATGATCTGATTTCTGATTTAAAACAAACTTGGTTTAAATATCGACTGGAATCTTAATCTCAAAATAAATACTTCAGAGATCAAAAATTCAGATGGAGTGGTTGTGGTATGAATTTCTGATGAAATGAACAGGGGTAACCGACTGGTGTTTTAGCCCTGTAATTTGCTTTTATATATATAAAATTCGTTATTACGAATATTAAAATCAAGGGTTTAATGGTTGTTCAAAAAAAACGTCAATTTATTATAATAGAACTTCGGTTTGGCAAATTTGTTTTCCCCACCCCTTCCATACTGTCTCAAAACTATAACCCCAGCTTTTAAGCCGGGGATTTACGGTGATAGATTGAAAACGGGCTTTAGCCCTGAACAAAATAGGGCAGGGGGATGTTTTGAGACAAACTCCTTCGGAGGGGGTGAGGTCAAGCTTACTATAATATTATTCATGCAGGTTTAAAGTGATACGATCCTGCTTCAATTCATATTCTCAAGTACCTTCGCCGGGAACCAGCCGTTCTGCAATGAAGTGACAAATATCTTCGATGAAACAATCTTTATTGGGGTCATTGGAACAAAGGTCTGGTACCAGGGCATTTTTTCTACCAGCATGGCTCTTACTTTCTCTTCTTCCTCAGCCGGCAGTACTTCGATCACAGCTTTGCCCTGGAGGAAATCCTTAGTAGCGTCATTCTGCGAAATTGAATAAGCTACATTTTTGTTTTCGGTAATATTAGCAAAGCTCTTGCCGCTTTTTTCAAGCAATAAATATATATCCAGCCCTTTATTGGCAAAGTATGCTCCAAGTATCCAGGGAGAGTAATCCGCCCCGGTTGTTGCAAGCATTATCGCGTTGTTGCCATTAAGAATTTCATGTATCTTTTCTTCCACCTCGTTGTTTACTGTTTCTGTCATTTCTGCTCCTCTTAAGTTTGTTTGGTTGAATGGTCCGGCAATATATTCATATATCACCATTAATTAAACTGAAAAATACAGACAATTGTCATATAGCTAAATGACACAAAATCTTAATGCCGATGTATAACCTGCCTGCCTGTCATATACTCAAATGATACCGGTCATTTTTAAGGGGAGGGTTATATATTATATTTGCTGAATCCAAAATATGCGTATTTATAAAAAGGGGAGTTATGTTAAAACTAAATCACCTCGATTACTATCGTTTGCCATGGAATCTTTCTGATAATATTATCTCCTGGCTCGAGCCTACTGCAAAATGTAACCTTGCCTGCCTGGGCTGTTACAGGAAAAATGAAGTGAACAGCCATAAAACCCTTGCTGAAATAAAAGAAGAGCTCAAAGTGTTCATGTGTAACAGGAATACGGATAGTGTTTCAATAGCAGGGGGTGAACCGCTCCTGCATCCGCAGATCGCGGAAATTGTGAAGATGGTTGCTGATTCCGGCTGCAAACCTATTGTTAACACCAACGGTATAGCATTAACGCCCGAACTGCTGCATAAGCTGAAACTAGCCGGAGTGTTCGGTTTCACTTTTCATATTGATAGCGGCCAGAACCGCCCCGGCTGGAAAAACGCAGATGAAATGAAGCTTAACGAGCTTAGATACAAATTTGCGAAGATGCTTGCCGATGAAGGCGGTATTTCGTGTTCGTTCAATTCAACAGTGTACGAAGATACCCTGAAGTATATTCCTGATATGCTCAGATGGGCGCAGCAGAATATTGACATAGTTAATGTAATGGTATTCATACTCTACCGGGCAGTAAATAATAACCTTGTTGATTTTTACCTCGGCCCTAAAATAATTGATATGACTTCGCTTGTTTATAATGAGGATGTGCCCGATAGAACAGACCTCAAAGCCGAGGAAGCGGTAGAAATGATAAGAACACAATACCCTGATTTCGATCCATGTGCATACCTGAACGGCTCGGAAAAAGCAGATTCATTCAAATGGCTGCTCAGCGGGCGGATAGGTACAAAAAAACACATCTACGGATATATGGGAAACAAGGCTATGGAATTTGTTCAGACGGGTTATCACTTCCTGTACAATAAGTATTTATCCTATACGCATCCTAAAATGAACCGTAAGGGAAAGTCGATGATCACATTCATAGGCCTGTTCGACCGCAAACTGCGAAAAACATTCTTCCGGTTTTTCCGAAATCCGTTGAGGATATTTACCAAACTTTATTACCAATCAGTAATGATAATTCAGCCTGTTGATTTCCTCGAAGACGGCTCGCAGAGCATGTGTGACGGCTGCCCGGATATGACAGTATGGAACGGAAAGCTTGTATATTCATGCAGAATGGAAGAACAGCTTAAATATGGGTATAACCTGCGGACCTTTTCTAAAGATCTAAATAAAAAGATAAAGCAACTGGAAACAGTTTAAGTTGTTTGATCTTGTAATAAAACAAAGCCTGTATTAAGAAAATAATACAGGCTTTATTTCTAGGAATGAGTGACTGAACTTAATTTACTTTTTTCATCTGCTGATTCACAGCATAATACAGCTTGTCGCCTTCTTCTTTTAAGGAGCGGGATGTATTGGTCTCCGCTGCCGAATTATCCTTTATCAGCCTTGAGATGAATTCAATACGTTTATTCATCCACGAAGCCGCCTTCTTATTCAGCTCCATCGCTTCTGCATCCTTTTCCTTTGCGTTGTACGAAAGCCCTCTAAGCTTCCCCGATACCGAGCTCATGTTGCTCAGGTAATTCGATTTTGATTCTACAGAAGCCTTGTAGCCTGATTGGTATAAAGACTCGAACTGATCTATCAGGTTTTTTGTCTGCTTAACATATGCGGCAGTCATTTCCGCATCAGTTTTTGCTTTAACAGTTTCCTTCTCTGTTTCTTTTTCTCTTCCTTTGATTCCGGTTACTTCTTCCCTGATTATCAGTGTATCAGTTTTCGGGGCTTCAGTAATTTTGTTTCTTTGAAGTATCTTATCTATCATGAGCTGGGAATCATGAAAATATTCATCGTCAGCTTCAACTTTTTCAAGCCTGAGCTCAGCAGCACTGAACAGGCTGTCATCAAAAGCCATTACACCCTGTATATAATTGATCTTCGATTGTGCCAGCCGGAAGTTTTTCTCGCCCGTTGGAACCTTCTGGAACTCGGCAATAGCTTCTGTGTACTTCTTTCCCTTCAGAAGTTCTAATCCCGTTTCATAACTTTTGTTGCCTGAACATCCGGAGGCGATGAATAATACAATCATCGCAACTGCCATAACTTTAACTAAATAACTGTAAATTGTGCTCTTGGTGTACATCTGTTAAATACTCCCTTGGTAAATTGAGTTAACATCATTATTAGGTTAACAAACCGGAACAGCCCCAGGTTTTGGGTTTAATGATCTTTTTCAGGCAGCTGAGAGAATGTGATAAATCAAATGCCAAATACCAAATACCAAATACCAAATAACAAATAACAAATAACAAATCGTAGTAACAGTGTTCCGGCTAACCCCTCCTTTGGAGGGGTGTTTCAGCGCCAGCTGAAACGGGGAGGTCGCTTCTAAGGTTATTCCGACATCCCCTAAATCGCTTCTCTTTGGAGTGCGCTGACAGTGTCAGTGCTTCATCATAATAATTCCGACTGAAACGTAGAGGCCGCTTTTGAAGTTGGAAGTCTATAGCAAAGCCTGCGCCGAAGGCGTTCGCCATTTGATCAAAAACCCGAATACAATTGTCATCTTTTTTTCTGATAAGAAATATTCTTTTGAATTCAACTTTTGCATTGTATTCATTTTTACTGACAAACAATTTTGTATTGAACCCAATGTAATTCATCCACCCAAAATTGTATTCCGCTCAAACAAGCAGCCGGTTTGAGAAAACTATTTCAGCATTCAGATTTTCTGTTGCTGTTGATAAATTGATGAATTAAAGAATGAACCTTGCGCCCAATCTACCGGACTTTTCAAAACGTTCAGCCGCGGATAATTATATCGCATGGTATGATTCCTTACGCATCAATTTTTCAGCAAATTTTATTTCTAGATCTGAATTGTTAAAATATCCGGCAATGTATGCCGGAATATGTTTTAAATCAACTCACATTTTATCTCTTCTAACTAAACAAACCAAACAATGACAAAAAGAATGAAATTATTTGTATCATTTGCTCTCGTTCTGTTGTTGGGCTTCAGCATTTTTGATCAAAAAGACCCCAACCCGCAGAAGTTAGATGGCACAAGCATTCCACCATCGATGGAGTTACTAAAATACCAGGCTCCTTCTACACATGATAGAGCCAGTTTAGTTCCGCCGGTATGGTCACAAAGCTTTGATGATGCAACATTCCCGCCGACAGGCTGGTTGAATTTCCAGGAAAGCGGCACGGGACTTTGGGCACGGGCAACTTCAACTACATACCCCGCGGGATTCAATCCACATTCGGGTGCAGGACTTGCACGTTTTAACAGCTTTACCTATTCAACAGGTGTTACGGCATCTCTTATTTCATCAGTATTCAGCATGACAGCAGGTTCAGCAAAATTTGGTGTATGGATGCTTAGAGATGTTGGTTATGCAACAAACGCAGATAAGGTTGACTTCATGATCAACACAACAGCATCATCAACAGGCGCAACATTACTTGGTACCGTTAACAGGTCCAAATCATTGGCACCGGTTGAAACAGGCGCTGACGGATGGTACTATTATGAATTCGCCATTCCTGCAGGCTTTAATACAGCAACAAACTATATCATTATGAAAGCAGTTAGTGCTTACGGTAATGATATTTATGTTGATGACGCTTCAGTTATTCCGCTTCTGCTTCATGATGTTGGAACAATATCGGTTGACGTAAATTCTTTCAATACACCGGGTGCAGTTGTACCAAAGGGTACGGTAAAGAATTTTGGAACAAGCACCGAAACATTTCCTGTTACTATGACAATAAATCCGGGCGGATATACTTCAACAATGAATGTTACAAGTCTGGCACCGGGAACCACAAACCAGGTTACTTTTGCAAACTGGGTAGCAACAGTCGGAACATATACTGTTAAGGTTATTGCACAGTCTGCAGCAGACCTTGACCGTTCAAATGATACATTAACAAAAACAGTCGTGGTTTCAAGCTCAATTTGGACGACAGGGGCAGTTTTCCCGGCACCATTGGCAGATCTTGGCCAGGGACAGGGCTATTCAAGGAACGACACCGGATGGATTTATGTATTCGGCGGTGAAGTCGGACAGACAGATTTAAGAATATACAATACAAGAACAAACGCCTGGACAACAGGAGCTCCTCTTCCTTTAGGAAAAGACAGAGGTGGATCGGCAAGAGTAAAAGACTCACTATATATGATCGGCGGAGCAAACGCATCTAATGTTTACACGACTGATTTGTATCGTTATGATATCAGAGGTAATGCATGGGTTACAAAGGCACCTCTTCCTGTTGCACTTGGATGGTCAAATGGCGCAGGATACCAGGATAGTCTGATGTATGTAGCAGGTGGATATAATGGTACGGCCACAGTCGCTACGGTTTATCTTTATAATGCAATATCCAACACATGGAGAACTGCAACTCCGCTTCCTGCTATCAGGTTTGGAGGCGGTATGGCAATTAAAGGCGATACGATCGTTTATGTTGGCGGTGTTGATGGTTCAGTAGTTCAGAGCACAACATACCGCGGCGTTATCAGTCAGTCTGATAGAAGCGTTATCACATGGACAACCGGCACACCAATGCCTACCGGAATGTTCAGGATCGTTGCTCAGCCTTGGGGACCTAAGGGTATCATAGTAACAGGCGGAAGCAGTGCAACCCCATTTTCATCAGTAAGCAATGCTTGCTGGAGCTATAGCCCCGGAGCAAATACATGGATAACCTTACCGAACAAGATTACAGCATGGACGGCCGGTCAGAGCGGATCTGTTGCACTCGGCGGCGGTTTTTGGAAGCTTGTTTGCGCATCAGGTTACGGCGGAACAGCCCAGATCAACAATGTTGAAATTTTCTCCGATACACTTGTTCCTGTTGCTGTTGACCCGGGTAACATTTCAGTTCCCGAAAGCTATTCTATCAGCCAGAACTACCCGAACCCGTTTAACCCAAGCACTAAAATTGATTACAGTGTAAAGGCAAACGGAAACGTTTCTATTAAGGTTTATAATGTTCTTGGAAAAGAAGTCGCAACACTGGTTAATGAATTCAGGAATGCAGGAATTTATACCGTAAACTTCGACGCATCAAGCCTCTCGAGCGGTGTTTATTTCTATACCATTCAGACCGGCGGATTCACAGATACAAAGAAAATGATTCTTATCAAATAGCGTGAATGTAGAAGAATTAAAAAGCCGGTGAAGAAATTCACCGGCTTTTTTTATTGCCAAGTATTCAAAACTCTCATCATAACTCCAGCCTTAAAACACTCGCCCAAACTTCATCCTTAAGCCTGCTATCCAAACTCAAGGGACTGCTTCAAAAGTTTATTAACCCCAGCTTTTAAGCTGGGGATTTTGATACTCCGGCAATATTACGGGCTTTAGCCCTGATCAAAATATAGTTAAGATTGTTTTGTGATAAACTCTCCAGATTGGGTGAGTAAAAGCAGCTACCCATCCTTCAGCATCACGAGCAGCATACTGAAATCTGTTACCGCCTTAAGCGCATGAGGTTCATTTGCCGGCATAATAATGGCTTCGCCCTCATTTAGCATA
This sequence comes from Ignavibacteria bacterium, assembly GCA_014879675.1. GTDB lineage: Bacteria > Bacteroidota > Ignavibacteria > Tepidaquicellales > OLB5 > OLB5. Next base: position 3,469 of record JACSRQ010000054.1, on the reverse strand, counting down.
TGAGGCTTGCCTGAAATTGTTACTTCCGCTTCGCCCTCGGTTAGCTGTAAAAAAGCATCAAACGGTGCAGTATGCTCGCTTAATCCCTCTCCTTTTGAAAATGCAAAAAATGTTATGTTACCTGATTTCTTCTTAAGCAGTACTTTGCTCGTAACCGCACCCTGCTGGTAAACCAGCAGATCGCTAAGTTTCATTTTTTCTGTAATAACGGGGTTGTCGTTCATCTGATTTTATGTTTATTCGTTATTACAATATTAACACAATTTGTTTTCAAATCAATTGATATAAGTCAATAATTTTAAAAACTTCTCACCCATACTCGAGCCTTAGGCCACTCACCCAAACTCCCTCCTAAACCTCTCGCCTAAACTCCAGCTTGGGTGAGCAAACCCAAGATCGAACTTCTTTTCCTTTATATTATAAACATATTCATACCTTACAATTAATCACGGCAATTTCACCATTTTTACCTTTATTAATTTCGCTTTATGTGTTAATTTTAGCTATACAATCACATTCAAATTGATAAATAAGCCGGGTGATTTAACACAAGCCTAACCCGGTTCTCAGCATCTATTGTATATTAGTATAAAGCAAACGATATTTCTAAAATTATAAATACAGTACATTATGGAAAGTAATAATGGCAGCAAATGCCCCGTAACGCGGGCAAACGGATTTGCAGGAAGCGGTACCAAAAACAGTGAATGGTGGCCGAACCAGCTTAAGCTGGGCGTTCTTAGGCAGCATGACGACCTCTCAAATCCGATGGGAAAAGATTTCAATTATGCAGAGGAATTCAAAAGCCTCGATTACAAGGCAATCAAAGAAGACCTTAAGAAGCTGATGACAGATTCACAGAGCTGGTGGCCGGCAGATTTCGGCAACTACGGACCGCTCTTTATCCGTATGGCATGGCACTCCGCAGGCACATACCGCACCGGCGATGGCCGCGGCGGAGCGGGCTCAGGGCAGCAGCGTTTTGCGCCGCTCAATAGCTGGCCCGATAACGTGAACCTGGATAAAGCGCGCCGCCTCATTTGGCCAATCAAACAGAAATACGGCCAGAAGATATCATGGGCAGATCTGATGATACTTACAGGCAATGTTGCGCTGGAATCAATGGGATTCAAAACCTTCGGTTTTGCCGGTGGACGTGAAGATGTTTGGGAACCGGATGAAAATGTTTACTGGGGCGCTGAAACAAAATGGCTTGAAGGAGATAAAAGATACACCGGCGAGCGCGATCTTGATAACCCGCTGGCTGCTGTGCAAATGGGTTTGATATACGTTAACCCCGAAGGACCTAACGGCAACCCCGATCCTGTAGCAGCCGCAAAAGATATCCGCGAAACATTTGCGCGTATGGCTATGAATGATGAAGAAACCGTCGCGCTTATTGCAGGCGGACACACTTTCGGAAAAACGCACGGCGCAGGCGATGCCGCCAATGTTGGCGCTGAGCCCGAAGGCTGCGATATCACCGAGCAGGGTTTAGGATGGACAAGCAAATTTAACTCAGGCATTGGCGCTGATACTATCACAAGCGGTTTGGAAGTTACATGGACATCAACACCCACAAAATGGAGCAATAACTTTTTCTGGAACCTGTTCGGGTATGATTGGGAGCTTACAACAAGTCCCGCAGGCGCAAAACAATGGAGACCGAAAAACGGCGCAGGCGCAAATACTATCCCTGATGCGTTTGACCCCAACAAAAAACATGCGCCTACAATGCTTACTACCGATCTTGCATTGAGGTTTGATCCGGCGTATGAGAAAATTTCAAGACGTTTCTTCGAAAATCCCGATGAGTTTGCAGAAGCATTTGCAAAAGCATGGTTCAAGCTAACTCACCGCGATATGGGCCCGCGCGCAAGGTACCTCGGACCCGAAGTGCCGGAAGAAGTACTCATCTGGCAGGATCCTATTCCTGTGTGCGACCATGTATTAATAGATGAAAATGATATTTCAGCGCTTAAAGCAAAAGTACTTGCATCCGGCTTGAATGTTTCGGAGCTTGTACTAACAGCTTGGGCATCGGCATCAACATTCCGCGGCTCCGATAAACGCGGCGGCGCGAACGGTGCGCGTGTAAGGCTTGCGCCGCAGAAAGATTGGGCTGTTAACAATCCGCAGCAGCTTAAAAAAGTACTTGAAGCACTTGAGGCTATTCAAAATGAATTCAATTCCGCGCAATCAGGCGGCAAAAAGGTATCGCTTGCCGATATGATAGTACTTGCAGGATGCGCCGCAGTTGAAAAATCCGCCGCTGATGGAGGATACAGTGTTAAGGTTCCGTTCACTCCCGGCAGAATGGATGCGTCACAGGAAGAGACTGATGTTGAATCATTTGGTTTCTTAGAGCCCGCCGCAGATGGTTTCCGTAATTACCTTAAGACAAAGTTCACCATATCAACCGAAGCAATGCTGGTTGATAAAGCGCAGCTGCTGAATCTCTCAGCCCCCGAAATGACCGTGCTTGTTGGCGGTATGAGGGTTATGTCGGCTAATTGGGATGGCAGCAAGCACGGTTTGTTTACAAACCGCCCGCTTGTGCTTACCAATGATTTCTTCGTGAATCTGCTTGATATGTGTACAGTATGGAAAGCCACCGATGATACGAGCGAAGTGTTTGAAGGCCGTGACCGCACAACCGGCGAGCTCAAATGGACAGCTACACGCGCTGACCTTGTGTTCGGCTCAAACAGCGAGCTTCGTGCACTGGCAGAGGTTTATGCCTCAGACGACGCGAAGGAGAAATTCGTAAAAGATTTCGCCGCCGCCTGGAACAAGGTAATGATGAACGACAGGTTTGATGTGAAGTAGCTAAGTAAACTGTTTGAAATTATAGAGGGCACTTGGAAGAAATTCTAAGTGCCTTTTTTATATATTTTTAAAACAATTATACGTATTTTTACATCACACTATAGATCATATGGGCAAAAGACCTTTAAATACTAATTTACATCAGGCCAAGACTCTCAAAAAAGATGAATTCTACACTCAACTCTCTGATATTGAAAGAGAGTTGGGACATTATAAAGAGCACTTTAAAAACAAGATAGTATTGTGTAATTGCGATGATCCTCGCATAAGTAACTTCTTTCACTTTTTTTCGTATAATTTTGAAAAGTTTAAGTTGAAGAAACTGATAACGGTATGTTATAAAAATCAAAATTTTGATTTATTCAGTGAAAATAAATCAGAAAAAGCAATTTATCTGGAATACAAAGGAGACAAAAATGGGGATAGCATACCTAATCCAGAAGAAATTGGAATCCAAGAATTAATGGGTGATGGAGATTTTCGTAGCAAAGAGTGTATTAAACTCCTTAAGGTAGCAGATATTGTCGTGACTAACCCTCCTTTCTCATTGTTCCGAGAATATGTTTCACAATTGATAGAATATGATAAGAAGTTTCTAATAATCTGTCTCTTATACACATCTGACGCTGCCGACGACGGA